>CAYUBZ010000071.1:0-9470 GCA_964443205.1 uncultured Hyphomicrobium sp.
ACCAGCGTGCCGCCGGAATCGACGATGTCGTCGATGAGGATGCAGCGCTTGCCTTCAACGTCGCCGATGACGTGCATGACCTCGGATTCTCCCGGACGGTCGCGCCGCTTGTCGCAGATGGCGATGGGGGCCTCGATGCGTTTGGCGAGCGCGCGCGCGCGCACGACGCCGCCGACGTCGGGCGAGACCACCATCAGGTTGTTCGCCTTATGGTGCTCCTGGATGTCGCGCACCATGGTCGGGGCGGCGAACAGGTTGTCGGTCGGGATGTCGAAGAAGCCCTGAATCTGACCGGCGTGCAGGTCGAGCGTCATGACGCGATCGGCGCCCGCGCGCTCGATCAAGTTGGCGACGAGCTTCGCCGAGATGGGTGTGCGCGGTCCGGGCTTGCGATCCTGGCGCGCGTAGCCGTAGTAGGGGATCACGGCGGTGATGCGCGCGGCCGACGCCCGCTTCAGCGCGTCGATCAGGATCAAGAGCTCCATCAGATTGTCGTTGGCTGGGAACGAGATCGACTGGATCACGAACACGTCCTGGCCGCGGACGTTCTCCTGGATCTCGACGAAGATTTCCATGTCCGCGAAGCGCTTCACCTGCCCCTTCGTCCCGGGGACCTTGAGGTGGGTGCAGATCGCCTCTGCGAGTGGCCGGTTGGAGTTGCCGGCGACTAGCTTCATGGACAATTGACCGCGTCCGTCTCCGGTACGGGCATCGAAAGGCATGGCTCGCCTCCGCGACCGTTCGCCGGGCGCTTCTAGCAAGAGGGCCCGCGCCTGTAAACGGCGGGGCCCCCGATTTTCAGTTTGCCGTCGGAAAGTTGACGCGAGGTGACCAAAGAAGCGCGGCCGCTACCCTCAGTTGGTGCTGGTGGTCTGCGTCGGCTGCGGCAGAAGCTTCAAGATGCCCTGGGCAGCCGCGGCTGCGGCGGCGTCGGCCGTCTTGCCCCACGCCCCGTCGAGCGAGCCCTGTGGCACCTCGTTCTTCTGCGAGACGGTGCCGAGCTTCTTGCCGTTCGGGTCGGTCACGTTCCAGTCGATGGTGATCGGCTGCTTGCCGTCCGCGCCGGCGCCAAGCGCGACCTTGCCTTCGACCGTATAGGTTGAAGGCGAGGGCGTGTCGGCAAGGGCGACGCCGCTGCGCGCAAGCTCACGTTGCAGGGCACGGCGCAACGAGGAGCTGCCGTCGCCCGGCGCGCCCGTCACGCCCGGTACTCTGGCCTGGATCGTTCCCGGCTTGGAGATGCTGCCGGTGACGGTATTGGGAGACGGGGAGGCCGCGGGGGTCGCAGGCGGCGGCTGCGCGGATGAGGGTGGTGTCACGGCAGCGGTCTGCACCAGGCCGGTGCTCTGAGTGGTGGTGCTGGCGACGGCGGGTGGCGCCTGCGCCGGCAGCCAGGCGGCGATCGACGCGACCGTCTTGGTGGAAATCGCCTGGACGACTTCCGGCGTCACCGACATCCACGGATCCTTGTTCTTTCCGGCCGGCACCGTCTCCTCGCCGCTGACGCGGTGGACGCCTTTGCCGGCACTGTCGGTCACGTCCCAGATGTAGGAGATCTTCGCCTTCTGGCCCTTCTTCTCCAGTGAGGAGACGACGTAGCCTCGCAGCGTGTACGCGGCCGGCTCGTTGGCCGACTTGGCGACGCGAATGTTCTGGTGCTCGATGTCGGTCGTGAGCTGGGTCTGCAGCAGCCCCGACACGTTCTCGGGCGGACCGATCACGGGCACGATCGCGAGCTGCGCGGGTTGAGTGGAGGCAGCTGGCGGCGCCGCGTTGGCGACCGGTGCGGCCGGCGTTTCGGCGGATGGGCCGAACAATGAGCTCGCAGTTTCGCAGCCTGACAATCCGAATGCCAGCCAGCCCGCGCATAGCGCCATTGCGATTGGCTTCATTTTTTGCCTAGCCGCAGCAGCATCAAAGGTCGTCACGGCGACGCTCCCCCGTTGAGTACCCGCTGTTTCTTCCGGCGGCCGGCGTACGAACCTTGCGGCCTTGAACTCCTCGATGACCGGTACCTCTCGTAGAATCGTCTAACCAGTCATTTCAGCCGCGTCCAGATCGAATCCGATCGGCCTCGCCTCCTTTTGGAATTCGCCGCGAGAAAGATCAGACAACATTGTGGATTGTGCAATTAAGTCACGACGATGGCGGAGATTTGACGACCGTAATCGTCCTCTCCGCGGTGCTGAGAGCGCCGAAAGCTGTAAAAAAGTGATTCGTTGCCGTACGTGCAGGGGCTTTGCCGCTCGATTTCCCTCAATCCCGCTGCCGCAAGCCTGCTCTCGACAAAGCCGGGCAGATCAAAATGAGCGCGCGCGTGAGAATTGTTACGCATAAAGAAGCGCGCGTTGTCAGCGCAACTCTGTAGCAGCTGAGCTTCGAACTCGGGTCCGACCTCATAGGATTCTTGGTTAATGGCCGGGCCGACGGCGGCGCGAATGCGCGAGCGTTCGGCGCCGTGCCGCTCCATCTGCGCTATTGTCGCTTCGAGTATTCCAGCCGTTGCTCCGCGCCAGCCCGCGTGCGCCGCCGCCACCACGCGCGCGTCCGCATCGGCGAACAGCACCGGCGCGCAATCGGCGGTCAGCACGCCCACCGCGAGACCGGGCGTGCGGGTGACGACGGCGTCGGCCTTGGGCCGGCCGGCGGCCGGCACCGGCGCATCGATGGCGAGCGCCGTCGCGCCGTGCACCTGGTAGAGCGTGACGACGTCGGCACCGTGTGCACCCAAGTGCTTGGCGACGCGGGCGCGGTTCTCGGCCACGTGCGCGGGGTCGTCGGCGGAGCCCGGCCCGCAGTTGAGGCCCGCATAGAGGTTCTGCGAGCTGCCGCCCGCACGCGTAAAGAACCCGTGACGGATGCCGGGCAGGCGCTTGAGGCAGAGGGCTTCGATGGGCTCCAGCATGGGATAGTGCACTTAAGGGCCCGGTTCGTCCATGTCCACCTGGGCGAGGCCCGGCAGGGGCGCCTGCCTCGTGCTGCGCACGCCGAGGGCTTTGAAGCGAGTGCCCATGCCGCCCGGCGCCATCAGCCGCGCGATGCCGGCTTCGATCTCACCGGCCTTCGCCGGATTGGCGGCCATGAGACGTGAGCCGCGCGCGGCGATGCCCAGCACGCCGAGAAACTCCGCCTGCGGCGCTGGGCCGTCGCATACAAGGCTGTGGCGGCGCATGGCGGCAACGGCGGCGGCGAAGTCGACCTGAGCTGTCAGGTCGGCCTCGCCGGGCGTGTCGAGCGGGTTGTGGTAGCGGTGGGCGCGGACCGCTTGCAGCGTATCGCCGAAGACGGGGGTGTTGTGCCCGTAGTCGATGAAGAGAGCCGCCAGCGGGCCATCGAGTGCGGCAAGCTTCTCCGCCCAAAAGTCGAATGCCGGCGTTCGCGTCTCGAACACGTCGCCCTCGCGCGCCGTCGCGGCGATCGCTTGCGGCGGTCGAAGCTCGGGATCGCCGGGTCCGTTGAGGAAGGCGAGCCGGCCTTGCGCGTCGAGGCCGACGCATCGCGTGCACCATTGTCCGGCGTGAAAGACCCACTGCGCGATGGGCAGCGTGTCGAGAAACTCGTTGCCGACTACGATGGTGGGTACGCCGGCGGGTTCCACATCCAGCTCGCCGCTCCACGTGATCGGCACGTCCTCTTCGTCCAGTGTGGCGCGCTGCTCCGCTTCAAGGCTCGCGTTGGTCTCGACGAGATGCACGTGGAGCGCGTCGGCAAACGCAGGCACGGTCCGCGCCGCCCGCAGCAAGTCGCGCATCAGCGTGCCGCGTCCCGGGCCGAGCTCCACCAGATGCAGGAAGCCCGGCTCTCCCATCTGCCGCCATACGACGGCGCACCACAATCCGATCAGCTCGCCGAACACCTGGCTGATCTCGGGCGCCGTGATGAAGTCGCCGGCGCGGCCGATCGCGGCGCGCTTGCGGTAGTAGCCGTGCACGGGGTCGTGCAGGCACGCCTGCATGTAGGCGCCGACGGTGATCGGTCCCTCGAGCTCGATGCGCGCCGCGAGCTGCTCGGCAAGCGGCGTCGGCGGCTGCGCGGTGGGGGTGGCGGTCATTGCAGGGTGCGCGTGCGTGCCAGATAGATGACGACGAGGCCGCCGATGAACATGGGGATCGAGTAGGCGATGCCGGCGGTCAGTGGACCCAGATTGAAGGCGTGCGCAAAGTGCGGCTCGCGGAACTCCTCGGCGATGGAGCGGGCCAGCGCGTAGCCGATGAGGAATGTGCCGGTGACGAGGCCCGGGCGCTTCAGGGCGCCGAAGTGATGCGTGAGCAGGCGCAGAACGATAAAGAGCACGAGTCCCTCCAGCGCCGCCTCGTAGAGCTGGCTGGGATGGCGCGGCGTCGGCTCGACTTGCGGGTAATGCAGACGCGCCTCGGGGAACACCATGCCCCAGGGCATGGTCGTGGGGCGCCCGAACAGCTCGCCGTTGATGAAGTTGGCGATGCGGCCGAAGAAGAGCCCGATGGGTACCGAGGCCGTGCACAGGTCCGTGGTGCTCCACGGATTGACTCCGTTGCGCCTGGCAAAGATCCAGATGGCGATCCCGCACCCGACGAGCGCGCCATGGAACGCCATGCCGCCCTTCCACACGGCCAGGATGTCTTGCGGATTGGCAAGATAGTAGCTCGGCTCATAGAAGAGCACGAACCCGAGGCGGCCTCCGAGCACCACTCCGGCGGTAATATAGAGGAGAAGGTCGTCGACCTTGGCCGGCTCGAACGGTGCGCGGCCGTCGCCCCAGATCGCCGGCTCGGTCAAGAGGCGCCGGATATAAAGCCAGCCGAACAGCAAACCGGTGAGATAGGCGAGCCCGTACCACTTGATGGCCACGGGGCCCAACTGGAGCGCCACCGGATCGAAGTTGGGAAAGGGAATGGCCCATACGCTCATCAAGGGATCCATGGCGGCACTTTCCGGTTTGAGCCTACGCTCTGATCTGAAGGGAATGACAAGGCGTGGCACGTTTTCGGCACAGCCGCGCCCCTGTCAAGGGCGCCCGAAGGTTCTTGACGGCGCAGGCGGGGCCGCCATAGTCGCTGCCGAGCGTTCCGATCGCCAGATGCCGCGCGCCAGGATCGCAAGCCCGGGCCGCCCCATGACTCAGACCAACAATCGCTTTCTCGACGAGCTGGCCAAGCTGATGACGGACGCCGCCGGCGCCGCCGACGGCTTGAAGCGCGAGTTCGCAACCCTGATCCGCGCGCAGAGCGAGCGCCTGCTCAACGAGATGGATGTCGTGCAGCGCGAGGAGTTCGAGGCGGTGAAGGCCATGGCCGAGAAGGCACGGGCTGAGAACGAGCGACTGGAGGCGCGCATTGCCGCGCTCGAGGCGCAGCTGGCTGAGCGCAACGGCACAGTGTGAGCGCGTCGCGCGACTTGTCCACTGCGGCGTGCGCCGCCCCACAGTGCGCGCCCCCGTGACCGGCGCTTTTGCGCACCCTTTGCCCTTTGTTCGTCACTTTGACCGTGGACAATGCTCGCCCGAACTTGCGACTCGCACGGCCCTCTGTTTTCGTCGCGCCGGTCGGTCGGTTTTTCGTCACTGGGTCGTTTCGCGTCGCTGTCCTTCGTCAACGAAAAGCCGCGCCGCATAGAGGGATCTAAAAGAATGTCGGCTGAATTCGCCTACGAGCGCGTGACGAATCCCATCGAACTCGTCGAGCAGCTTGCCGCCACGCACAACTGGGCGTGCGACCGCACCAATGACGACGAGCTCACCCTCGTCATCGCCGGCACCTGGACCGACTATCACGTGTCGCTGAACTGGCGCGAGGATCTGGAGGCGATGCATCTGGCCTGCGCCTTCGACTTCCGCATCCCCGAGAACCGCCTCGCCGAGATGTACCGCCTCGTCGCCCAGATCAACGAGCAGCTCTGGCTCGGCCACTTCGATCTGTGGACGCAGGAAGGCCTCGTCATGTTCCGCCACGCGCTGCTGCTCAACGGATCGGTGGCAACCCCGCGCCAATGCGAGGCCATGCTGAAAGCCGCGCTCGAAGGCTGCGAGCGCTACTACCAGGCCTTCCAGTTCGTGGTGTGGGCGGGAAAGCCGAGCCGCGAGGCGCTGGTCTCCACCATGTTCGAGACCGAGGGCCAAGCTTAATCGCTGTCAGGTTCTAGCCATGAGCTTCTCTCTGCAGGGCCCGCTGCTGTTGGCCGGCGCCGGCAGAATGGGCGGCGCCATCCTCGCCCGGCTGCTGGCGCAGGGCCTCGATCCCAAGCTGGTCATCGTGCAGGATCCCGATCCGCCGGCAGCCAGCGCCGATCTCCTCGCCGACCGCGCAATCGACGTCCTCCCCTTCATCGATGAGCTGTCGAGCCCGCCAGCCGTCATCCTCCTCGCCGTCAAGCCGCAGCTTGCCGATGCGGTGCTGCCGCCGCTCGCCAAGCTCGCCGGGCCCGACACTTTGTTTTTGTCGATCGCGGCGGGACGGCAAATCAAGGGTCTGGCAGCCCACCTGCCCGAGCGCGCTCCCCTCGTGCGCGCCATGCCCAACACGCCGGCCGCGATCGGCCGCGGCATCACGGTGGCCGTCGCCAACGCGCACGTGACGCCGCAGCAGAAGGCGCTGGCCGGCGAGCTGCTCGCCGCCGCGGGGGAAGTGGTGTGGGTTGGCGACGAGTCGCTACTCGATCCGGCGACGGCGGTGTCGGGCTCGGGCCCGGCCTACGTGTTTCTTCTGGCCGAATGCCTTGCCGAAGCGGGCCGCGCCGCGGGCCTTGGTGCCGACCTCGCCGAGCGCCTGGCGCGCGCCACCGTCACCGGCGCGGCGGCGCTGCTGGCGCAGTCGGATCTTTCGGCCGCGGCCTTGCGCCAGAACGTGACCTCGCCCGGCGGCACCACGGCGGCGGCGCTCGAAATCCTGGGCGGGCCGGAAGGCTTGCAGAAGCTCATGACCGCGGCGGTGGCCGCCGCAACGAGACGCGGCCGCGACTTGGAGCAATGAGCAGCTTTGCCCGGCGCCAATCGCGGCCGCGTCATTCGCGGACCTGAGCGGGCTTTGCAGCCCCGGCGGGCCCAGGTCGTCGTGGGGCGGGAAGGTGCCGCGGCCGGAAACTCAAGGAGGATAGAGCTTCAGGCCGTTGCGCGTATGGCTCCTGTCCGCATCACATTGGCAGCGCGAAATTCAAGGTCTGTTCGCCCACCTTCAGGCGCCGCCCGAGGGCCAGCGCCGTCTGCTGGTTATGATATACTATTACACTCTTGGCAATGCCCTTTTGGACGCCCTCACGCGATCGTGTCGCCGGCTTGAGGCCGCGTGAGGCCATGCGCTTCGCCATCCGATTGCACGCTTCAAGAATTCATGCATTGATAAAAGCATGGAGCACACCGACGCCGTCCGCGCCCTGTCCGCGCTTGCCCACGAGCACCGGCTGGCGATCTTCCGCCTGCTGGTTGCCGAGGGGCCGAACGGCTTGGCGGCAGGCGACATAGCGCGCAGCGTCGGCATCGGCGCGACGAGCCTGTCCTTTCACATGAAGGAGCTGGACCGCGCCGGCCTCGTGCACTCGTGGCGCGACGGCCGCTTTGTCCGCTACGCCGTGCACATCGAGGGCATGCGCCAGCTTCTGTCATTTTTGACCGAGGAGTGCTGCGAAGGGCACCCCGAGCTTTGCGGCACCGCCGTTGCGGCGGTTCTGCGCCAACAGGGAGTGAAAGGCCATGAGTGATCGCGTGTTGAACGTTTTGTTCCTGTGCACCCACAATTCCGCCCGCTCCGTCATTGCCGAGTGCGTCATGAATTCGCTCGGTCGCGGCAAGTTCAAAGGGTTCAGCGCCGGCAGCCAGCCGCGCGGCGCCATCCATCCCTATGCGCTCGAGCTCTTGCGTCGCCTCAACTATGACGTGAGCCCTTTGAGGGCCAAGTCGTGGGACGAGTTCGCGGCCCCCGGTGCGCCCGAGCTCGATTTCGTCTTCACGGTTTGCGACAACGCCGCCAACGAGACGTGTCCCGTGTGGCCCGGTCAGCCGATGACGGCGCACTGGGGGTTGCCAGACCCCTCGGCGGTCGAAGGAACCGAAGCTGAAAAGCGTCAGGCGTTCGCCGACACGCACCGCATGCTCTACCAGCGCATCGGCATCTTCGTGAACCTGCCGCTGGACGAGCTGGACAAGCTGAGCCTGCAAAAGCGGCTCGACGACATCGGCCGCTCCGCGCGCACCCCCAGCAAAGAGGACGCCTGAGCATAAGCTCGCCCCGTTCTTCCAATCGGAGTCCTTTCAATCAGGGCGCGGCGCGCCTACCTCTAAGGCATCGACTTTAGGGAGCCGCCCATGCTCGATCTTGGAACCTCGAAGGGACGCATCGTCGCCGCCGCGCTGAGGCTGGCGGGCGAGCGGTCTTGGAATGACGTGACGCTTGCCGACATCGCCAAGTCGGCGCAGGTGAGCCTCCTCGATCTGCGCCGCGACTTCGGCTCCAAGGCGGAGATCCTTGCCGCCTTCGTTCGGGCCGTCGACGACGAGGTGCTGGCGCGCGCGCCCGAGCGCGACACGAGCCAGCCGCCGCGCGACGCCATCTTCGAGGTGGTGATGCGCCGCTTCGACGTGCTCGCGCCCTACAAACCTGCCTTGAAATCCATTTCCGCGTCGTGGCCGCCGGAGGCCGCGCTTGTGCGCGCGCTCGCCGTCTCGCAGGCCTGGATGCTGCGCGCGGCCGGCATTGCCGCCGAAGGCCTCGACGGGCAGGTGCGTGCCGCCGGGCTGGCGGTCGTCTACGCGAGCGTATTCCGCACGTGGCTCGACGACGACGATCCGGGCTTGGCGCGCACCATGGCGGCGCTTGATCGCCGTTTGCGGCGCGGCGAGCGCACCTTGAACGCGCTCGACGAGATCAAGAGCCGGATGTGCGACGTCGCCGGCCTCTTCACCGGCGCCCGCAAGCGTTCCACCGCCAAAAGCGCTACGAACGGCGCCGCCGCGGAGACGTCGCCCCCCGCCTCCGCATAGCCGGTTCTTATTGCGCACCTGCTCAAGCATGGAGCGACTGAATGACCGACTATGGCGGTCTTGGTGGCATTGGCGGTGGTCGCGGTCTGAACGAAGGCGACGCATTCGAGATGGCGCTCAATCGTGCACTCGGCGATGAGATGCGCAAGCGTGACGATCTCTGCGCTCAGATATGGTCGGCGCTGGCAAACGTGAATTGGACGCATGAGAATGGCGAAACAGCTTCTTATTCGTTCAGAGCTGCGGGCGATCTTGTCGCTGCGATCAAGGGCAGCGGCGACTACATGGACTGGTATTGCAGCGGACCATACGCGACCGTGAGCGCCGAGATCGCAGATGCGATGAAGGCCGAGGGTTGGTCGTTCGAGTAAGCACAATAGAATCAATAATGTCGCGAAATTATCGCTCTCGTATGCTGCGTGGCGCGAGAAGTGGCGGATGGATAACGCAAGAGAGGTGGCCTACAGCGGCACCGAGATGATGGCGCGCAAGCCGCCCATCGAGCTTTCGCCCAGCGTGA
>CAYUBZ010000072.1:0-9277 GCA_964443205.1 uncultured Hyphomicrobium sp.
GGAAGGCTGCGAGGACGCCGCCGAACTGCTGAGACGCGAGTGTGACGTAGTCCATCGATCGTTCTCCACAATTAACACTTCGCTGGTAACTCTGAGACGATGATGTCGGATGCCGTCGGCGCCCACCAGCGCCAATGGGGGCCATATGCGGCCCTAGAATCCAAGTGAGGCGTTCAGGCAACTCTGTTGAGTAAAGTGACGGCGGGCGTGTTCGCCGGGTGACAAAAGACTGGCAAAGCGTAGTTCTGCTTATTGTTTTGCGGGCCAGTCGGGCATTTTCCGATATTCTCCGCTTCGATATACGGGGCGGAAGACAACAAGAGGCTGTTAGATCATGAGCCGTTACTTTATCCACACCGGGCTTGTCGCTGCCACGGCCTTGTTCGCTTTGGCCGCCGTGCACAGCGTTGGGCAGCACGTCAGTCCGGGCGTGTGGGGTTCGGGCGCTTTGGCCGGCGAAGCCAAGACGAAGACCCGCCACCGCGCGCGCCATGCCCGCAGAGCGCCCCCGAGCGGCTCGAGCCCGGAGGAGATCGCCCGCTACTTCCAGCTCTATGGGGGCTACATCGATCCCACCATCAACAAGCAGTCGCAGGCCGGGCCGTTCGATAGCGGCTTCTTCTTCGATTCTGGCCTCGGCCCGAACGGCGGCGATTCGCCCTACATGAACTAGGTGGGTAGGGCGGCGCGCTGCGGGCCGTCGCCGTGGCGCACAAAAATGCCGCTCATTGCCCTGGGATGGCCCTAGGATGGCCCTAGGCAGGGTGCTTAGTCCCCGCTATAGCTTGTGCGAATCAGGTTTTTTGGTCCGTGCCGACAGGGGGCCTTCATGCGCGCAACGCTTACATATGCGTCTGCCATCGTGCTCGTATGCTTCGCCGCAGGGGCCGAGCCCGCACACGCAGCGTGCAAGCGCTTCGGCTTCACCGTCAACGACTACGGCAAAGAGGGTCCGATCAAGGACGCCAAGGCGCTGCTCGACAAGCACATCGCCAAGTGGGCCGCCGACCAGGGCATCTCCGACTACCAGACCGGCAAGAAGGACGTGAGCTGCGAGCTCTTCTTGAACTTCATCGTCTTTGACGAGCACACGTGCACGGCCAGCGCCAACGTGTGCTGGGGCGGCGACCAGGCCAAGGTTGGCGTGCTCGAGGAGGCGGAAGGAGGCCCGCCGCCGACGCCCGTTCGCAAGCTCGTGGCGCAAGGCGGCACCCCGAAAGCCACCGCTGCCGAGCACGACGCTGCAAAGAGCGGCGCCGAGGCGACGCCCAAGTCCGCAACTGCCGAAGCGACCGCAACGGACGACGGCCCGGCTGCGCCCGCGGAGAAGGCAGCCGAGACGCAGCCGTCCGCGGCAGATACGTTGGCCGACACCATGGCGTCGACAGGGGCCGCGAGTAATAAGCCCGATGAGCCCGCTAAGCCCGCCGAGACGGCCCCGACCGCGCAAAAGGCCGCCCAGCAAAAGCCTGCCGCGGAGAACCCACCGGCCGCCGGGGTCGCCGTCGAGACCGGCGCACTGCCCGACAACGGGGCGTCCGCGCCGGCAGGAAAGCCCGCGCCCGAGTCGCCTGTGAAAACTCTGGCGACGTATCCCGATAAGGACCAGGCCGCCGCCGCCGCTGCCGCAGCGACTGCCGCCGCTGCTGCCGAAAGGGCCGCCGCCGCAGCCGAGAGCGCGGCCGCTGCAGCCAAGGAGGCCGCCGCCGCGGCCGTCGCGGCGAGCGCTGCAAGCCGCGGTTCCATCGTGCCGCCGCTCGACCCCATGCCCGGCGCCGACAAAGCGGCACGGGCGGGCACGACGGGCGCGCACTGAGGCGACCGCTGCCCTCGAGCTCGGCAAGGGTCTAACCTTCAAAGTTCAGCTTGGTGCCGTGGTGCGGTCGAGCCGCAGACGCTGGCGCCTGTCCGTCAGCAGCAGCACGCCCCCAAGCGCGGCGAAGAACGAGCCGAGCGCGGTGGCGCTGGCGATGAGAAACATGATCAGGACCTGATACTTCGCGGCCTCGATGGGGTCGATGCCGGCGAGGATCTGGCCCGTCATCATGCCGGGGAGCGCCACGATTCCCGTTGTCGCCATCGAGTTGAGGATGGGCATCATCCCCGTCCGCAGCGCGACGTGCAGCACGTTGCTCATGGCCTCGAAGCGGCGGGCGCCGAGCGCGAGACGGCCTTCGATGGCGCCGCGCTCCCGGTACGCCGTCTCGGTGAATGTGTTGAGCACCAGGCTGATGGCGGTCATGGTGTTGCCCAGCACCATGCCGAGGATGGGCAGCATGTAGCGGGGCGCGTACCAGGGGTCGGGCCCGATGATCGCGCCGACGCCGAGCCCGGCGATGGCCATGCCGATGAACAGCAGCGTGGCCGTGCTGAGCCCCCACACATGCCAGCCCGCGATGCGGCGGTGCTGGCGCGACATCACCTCGGTGCCGGCGGCGACCACCATGACGAGGCCCAACAAGGCCGTCCAGACGGGCGAGGTCTGGGCGAAAATGAACTTGAGCACAAGCGCGACGAGGGCGAGCTGCACCAACATGCGCACGGTGGCGATGGCGAGGCTCTTCTCGAGCCTGAGGTTGAACAGCCACGAGATCGCGCCGTTGACGACGAGCAAGGCGCCGGCGAGGGCGAGATCGAGCGGGGTCAAGGGCACAAACGTCATGCCGCGCGCTCTCCTTCCGCGCCCGCCGTCTTGGGCAGCAGCAGCCGGGCGTGCGCAATCCGCTCGATCTGGTTGCGGTCGTGGCTGACGAGGATGGCGCTGTGCCCCGACACCACGTGATATCTGATGAGCTCCTCGGTGAGCGCGGCGGCCTGCGGGTCGAGCGCGGTGGTGGGCTCGTCGAGAAGCAGCACATGCGGCTCGTCGATCAGCGCGCGCGCGAGCGCGAGGCGCTGGCGCTCACCGGTCGAGAGAACCGCGACCGGGCGGTCGAGCAGACCCGCGTCGAGGCCTAGTGAGCGCAGCAAACTTACCAGCCGCCCGGCGGCAGCTGGTGGGAACACCGGCCGCGGCGTCTCGGTCCACCAGGCAGGCTCGGCGGCACAGAAACGCACCAGCCTGCGCCACTCGGGCGCCGGCATCTCGTTGCGCTCGGCACCGTCGAGGAAGACCTGCCCCGGCGCCGGCTCGAGGTCGGCGATCGCCCGCAGCAGTCGCGTTTTCCCCGCCCCGGAGGGAGCCTCGACGGCGAGGCATTCGCCGTCGGCGACCTCGAAGGTCAGCGGGGGCAGGTCGCCGACCCGCAAATGTTCGACGCGCAGCAAGAATTTGGCCCTCGAGGCTCAGGGCAAGTCGACGGTGAGCCATAGCAAGCAACGCGGGGAAGACGCCAGCCCGGCCTCGCCCAATCCCTCGATGCGTGCCCAACGCTCAAGGACCGGCGAGGCTTTAGGCCTGCGGCTTGGCGGACAAAAGAATGTCGGCGCCGTCCTGCAACACCGCGAGGCGCATGCCGGCGGTGCTCGCAAGGCGCCACGTGTAGTAGGCCTGGATGGTCATGGCATCGAGTGCGGGCGGGTGCTCGCCGGCGATGAACTCGTTGAGATGCTGCGGGGGCCTGGCGTTGGTGCCGCGGCAGCGGATCAGAAAGCTAGGGTTCTCGAGCGAGCCGCCCATCTGCACCTCGATGTCGCCGCCGCGGGGCAGCGCGGTGACGGCGCTGGCGACCAGGTTCAGCAACAGCTTCACCTTGTCCTTGCCCATGTGGCCGGGAACCGTGCGCCAGATGAGGTTGTGCTTGCCCTTGCCGATGAAGCCGCGCGAGATCTGCTCGGCCGTGCCCAGATCGATCATGGCGCCGGCCGATCCCGCCGCGCCGAAGGCGAAGCGGGCGAACTGCAGCCGCGCCGACGCCTGCTCGGTGACGTTGCGGATGACGTCGAGCGCGTAGTTCTTGGCTTCCTCGTCGTCGTCCTCGTCGAGAATTTCCAAACCGTTGTAGATGGCGCCGACGGGCCCGATCACGTCATGACAGATTTTGCTGGAGATAAGCGCGGCAAGTTCAAGGTCTGTGGGAACGGCGCGTTGGCCCATCGATATCCCCTCTGATGTCGCATGCCCGAACGACGGCGCCGGCCCGGACGCCCCGATACTTCAAGGACGCCCTACCCGAGCGCACAAAGGCCGCTTGCGAAGAGTTCTCGCCATTTGATACACGCGCCGGACTTGCGATGCAAAGGTCTGCCGGGCAGCGCGTCTTACCGCCTTATTTTTGTTGGGCTAGTGGCGCCGGCGGGCCATCTTGTCTGGCTCGAACGGCGCGCGTCTTAGCCAGGCGTGCGCGAATCAGGAGACGTGGGAGCGCATGAAAGCCGAAGATTGCCGGGCACTGGTCGAGGCGCTTCTTCCTGCGGTGCTTGCCGCAGGGCGGATCGAGATGCACCACTTCGCCGCCGGAGTTGCGGTCGAGACCAAGGCCGACACGACGCCTGTCACCGTTGCCGATCACGAGGCGGAGGAGGCCCTGCTCGAAGGGCTGAGGCACGCCGCACCGGGCGTGCCCGTCATTGCCGAGGAGGCCGTTGCGGCCGGCCGCACGCCGGCGATCAAGGACGCCTTCTTCCTCGTCGATCCGCTCGACGGGACGCGCGCCTTCATCAAGCGCAGCCCGGAGTTCACCGTCAACATCGGGCTGGTCGAAGGCAAGCGCCCGGTGTTCGGCATCATCTATGCGCCGGCGCTGCAGCTTTTCTTTGCGACACTGGGACCCGGCGAGGCCGTGGAGATGCAGATCGCGCCGGATGCCAAGGACGCGCGGCTTGCGGATTACGAGCTCAAGGCGCTCAGCACGCGCGCGCCCGATCCCAAGGGGCTCGTCGCGTTCGCCAGCCGCTCGCACGCAACCGAGAGCACGGAGGCGTTTTTGAAGCGGTGGCCGATCGCGGAAAAGCGCAAGGCGAGCTCCTCGCTCAAGTTCTGCCTGATCGCCAGGGGCGAGGCCGATCTCTATGCGCGGCTTGGCCAGACGAGCGAATGGGACACCGCGGCAGGCCACGCCATCCTTGCCGCCGCCGGCGGGAGCGTGACGACCGTCGACGGCGCACCGTTGCTTTACGGCAAGTCGGACGCGGGATTCGCCAACCCGCAGTTCGTGGCCTGGGCGCGTCAGCCGCTTCTTTGAGGCGCCGCGTCAAAACCGCCGCAATCGGGCCACGCCATATCGCGGATCGGCCACACTTTCGTAACACTTTGCGTCGAAGGATTCTCGAATTGCAGGCATCCGCGGATCGGCCGCGGAGCCACGTGCGACGAATGGATCGTGCAATGGATCGTGCCATGCCGCAGCCCACCGGCCGACGCTGCTTTCTCATCGCCGTTTCCGCATTGACCGCGCTCGGCGCCGCGGTGGCTTTGACGCCAGCAGCGAGCGCGACCGAGGACGACGCCTACAGGCCGAGCGACGGCGCCGTCTACCCGGAGGATGAGGCGGCGGCAGCTCCACGCCCACCCTATCGCCCCAGCGGCGTCTATCGCGAGGACGACAACTACCGGCGCTCCGACGATGGGGGACGGGTCGTCTCTCCCGCTCCGCGCGAGCGCGAAGAGTCCACGGGCTACGGCGAGCCCTATCATGCCCCGGGCGGATACGACGACCGGGAACCGTATGATGGCCCGCCGCGGGAGGAGGGCTATTCCCAGAACGAGATCTTGGATGCCGGCCGCCACTTTTTCGGCTCGGTGACCAAGGGGCTGGCGAGCGTGGTCGAGTACGCGTTTCAGAAGTCCGGGCGCCCCAACGGCTACATTCTAGGCGAGGATGCCGGCGGCGCTTTTGTCGCGGGGCTGCGCTATGGGGAGGGGACGCTCTATACGAAGGACGCCGGCGTCCACAAGGTCTACTGGCAGGGGCCCTCGATCGGCTATGACTTCGGCGGCGAGGGCTCGAAGACGATGGTGCTAGTCTACAACCTGCGCGACCCCTGGGAGATCTACAACCGGTACGCGGGCGTGCAGGGCGCCGCCTATTTCGTGGGCGGCGTCGGCATCCAGTACCAGACCCATGGAAATGTCACGCTGGCCCCCATCCGCGCCGGGGTCGGCCTGCGCCTAGGTGCCAATGTCGGCTATTTGAAGTATACCCGCAGTCCAACATGGAATCCGTTTTGAGTCGGCGCGCGCCGGGAAAGTGGGGCCGGGGTGGAGACGAGCGGGGTGTTCGCATTGCGCAGGTCGCACGCTAGCGGAATAGTCCGGCCCGGGAGGCACGAACTGCCGGCGGGCGAGCGGATCGTTTTGCGCGGCATTTCGCAGTCGAGGACGCGCGCGTGATCAGCATCGAGATGGTCATGCTGGCCGGGCTTGGCTTCCTTACGGCGGCCTTGCTGACGGTATTCCTATCCCCACTCTACCGGCGCCGCGTTGCGCGTCTCACCACCGAGATGCTCAAGCGCTCGATGCCGTTGACCGAGGCCGAGATCCGCGCCGACAAGGACCGGATGCGGGCCGAGTATGCCATCCGCATCCACAAGCTCGAGATGAAGCTCGAAGAAGGGGCGGAGGCGTCCGCGCGCCAGATGGTCGAGCTCAATCGCCGCGACGCGGCGATCAGCGATTTGGAGGGCACGGTTTCCCATCACCGCGCCGCGCTGGAGGAGCACGAGAACGCGCGGCGCGTGCTCGAGCAGACCATCATGGACCGCCTGCCCAAGGTCGAGCACCGGCTCGCCGAGGCGAGGAAGCTGCTGTTCCAGCGCGACCGCGAGATCGTGACCTTGAGCCAGGGCAGCGAGAAGCAATCCCGCGCGCTCGAGGAAGCGACCCAGATCAACACCCAGCAGACCGACGAGATTCACCGGCTCAAAGCGGCGCTCAATACGCGGGCGGCGCGCAATCGCGAGGGGTTCGGTGATCCGCGCTTCGACGGCGAGGTGGCGCTGCGCACCGAGATCGAGGCCTTGCGCTCCAAGACGCGCAATCAGGCCGCGCTCGTTGCGCGGCTGCAGGCGCTGCTGGTGCGGGCCGGGCCGGCGGCGGAGGCAGCGGCCAATCTCGAGCAGGCCGCGGGCGAGAACGGCGCCCACGAGCCGAGCCGGCCGGCGAAGGTCGTGGGCCGGCGCAGGGACGCAAGCCCGCCGGCTTTGCGGGCGGTCGGCACCGAGCCGGAAAACAGCGATGCCGGCGACGCGCGCCATCAGGCCGAGGTACGCCGCATGAAGGCGGCGAACCAGGATCAGGCCGCCGAGATCAAGCGCCTGCAGGCGGCGCTGGCCTCCTACGAGGCTTCAGACAACAACGAGCGCGGGATAAAGGACAGCAAGATCGCGCTCAAAGCGCGCCTGAGTGCGCTGCAGGCGCTGTCCGACGAGCAGAGCGGCACCATTCAAGCGTTGCGGGCGGAGGTGGCGTCCGGCAACGAGCGGCTGGCACGCCAGGCCGCCTACTTCATGGAGGAGATGCGCCGGCTGGGGTCGGGTACGGTGCCGACGTCGGCGCCCGGGCGGCGGCCGGCGGCTGAGCCCACCAAGCGGCCGCTGGTGGAGCGCATCAACGATCCCCGCGTGGCGCGGCTGGTGCGCGCCGGCAGCGGGGGTGATGAGGCGCAAAAGGGCAATCCCCGCCGTGTGAGCGGCTTTCTGAAGGCCCTCGATGGGGAGAGCGGGGAGAAGCAAGGGGACGCCCAGAAGGACGGCCGGGGGGCGGCCCAAAAAGACACCCAAAGGGACGCCAAGGACGCCGCTGCCGCGCCCGAAGCCGCAAAAAAGGCGCCCGCGGAGACGGCCGCGGACGGCACGCAATCGCGCAAGCCGCGCCTGCTCGAGCGCATCACCGGGCTCGACAAGACGTCGGCCTGACCACGCCAAAGTTTCGGTTTCGATCGGTGTCGGCTAAAGGGTTGCCGCCGCCGTGAGAGCCGCGACGTCGAACACCGGCTCGAACTCGCTCGCGTCCTTGGCCGCGCGGACGCGCCCGTCGAACTGGGCGCCCTCGGCGATGACCAGGTTCTTCTGAACGATGTCCCCGTCGATGTGCGCTGAGGAATGCAGCGTGACGGTCTCGGCGCGCAACGCCCCCTTGACCTCACCGTGCACCGCGATGTTCCGCGCCGTGATGGTCCCGGTCACCTTGCCGGTATCGCCGACGGTGACCTCGCTGCCGTTGATGTCGCCGACGACCTCGCCGGTGACGATAAGCGTGCTCTTGCAGACGAGCGTGATCTTCTGGCCGATGATCGACAGATCGGGCCCGATAACCGAGGCCTGCCTGCCGGGCGCCGCACCCGAAGCCGCAGAAGCGTTCGATTCTGCGCCTGGAAGCTTAGGATCTGGGTTGATGTTTCGGCCAAACACTAGGTATCTCCCTCGGATGACATGTGACCCGTGATGGCCGAATGATGACCATGCTCGCGTGGGATAATTATGTCGTGGATTGCGGGCACACGGCAACCGGATCTGTGGGTAGCCGTGTGGAACGAAGATTGAAGCGGAATGCCCACTATAGCGGCACGCTGCCTGCGCCGTGGTGACAATAAGGGCGCAACGATCGCAAGCCATCCGCGCGTGGCGGGTTGGGGCGATTGGTCATACCGGGTGTTCAGTTAGCGTG
This sequence comes from uncultured Hyphomicrobium sp., assembly GCA_964443205.1. Taxonomy (GTDB): domain Bacteria; phylum Pseudomonadota; class Alphaproteobacteria; order Rhizobiales; family Hyphomicrobiaceae; genus Hyphomicrobium_A. Next base: position 8,546 of record CAYUBZ010000072.1, read on the forward strand.
GGATCGAGAGATCGACGAAAGGGGCGATGACCCGGATGCGGTTGCGGTGGACGCCGACGTGCGTACCGGGAGCATCGACGATGACGGGATCGCCGGCGTCGACATAAGCGCCCGGAGCATCGACCACGGGGCCGCGGCGGCGCGCATAGCGGTCGTCGCGGCGCTCATCAAAGGCCTCGTCGCCGCCGACACGCACGACGGCGGAGGGCTCGCTTCCCGCAAAGCGCGCGCTCGGTGCCGCGGTAGCCGCGCTGGTTGCCGCAGCGGCAAGGATGCCGCCGACGATCAGGGGACAAAACTTCGCACAATGCATGACGACGTGCCTCCTCGCTCGTTTGGCGAAGTGTCGGCGACCCCTTGAGGGGGAGCAACCCGCCAAACGGCGATAAGGTTTCCGCTTCCTTCACCCGAACGAGCAGCCGCGCTCAAGTGCGGGCGCAGGGCAACGTTCGGCGGTACGGGCGTGACAATCTACTTGCAGACGTCGATCCACGACAGGCAGGTGTAGCCGCTGCCGTCGGGCTTGCACTTGTAGCGCTCGTTGCGGAAGTTGGAGTTCGGGAACGGCCAGTTGCCGTACTTCTGGGAGACGATCTCCCACGCCTGGAAGCGGGCCATGTCCTTGGTCCAGGCCCAGCCCTTGCCGCGCCTGGTGACGCAGCCGGCCTCTGCCGCGGACGCGAGCACAAGTGCTGCCGCGCCTAGCCCCAATACGAGGGCGCCGACTTTCAC
>CAYUBZ010000073.1:0-4508 GCA_964443205.1 uncultured Hyphomicrobium sp.
CTTGAGGGCATCTGCCACACCTACGTCGATCGCGATGCCGATCTCGACATGGCGGTCGCCGTGACGCTCAACGCCAAGATGCGGCGCCCCGGCATTTGCGGGGCGACCGAGACGCTGCTCGTCGATACGGCCGCACCCCCCGAATTCTTGCCGGCACTCGTGAAGGCGCTGCTGGAGGCCGACTGCGAGGTCCGCGGCGACAAGGCCGCCCAGAAAGCCGATGCGCGCGTGAAGCCCGCGACCGAGGCCGATTGGTCGACCGAGTACCTCGACGCGATCATCGCGGTGAAAACGGTCGACGGGGTCGAAGGGGCGATCGCCCATATCGCCGACCAGGGCACGCAGCACACCGACGCGATTATCACGGGCAACGCCAGGACGGCCGATCGCTTCCTGAAGGCGGTCGATTCGGCGATCGTGCTGCACAACGCCTCGACGCAGTTCGCCGACGGCGGCGAGTTCGGCTTCGGCGCCGAGATCGGGATCGCGACGGGGAAGCTGCACGCGCGCGGGCCCGTCGGCGTCGAGCAGCTGACCAGCTTCAAGTACCTGGTGCGCGGCGCGGGCCAGATCCGGCCCAAGTGAACGCGGCGCGGTCCTCAATGAGCCGCGACCCAAGACTGCGAATCGGACACTGTCTGTACGATGATGAACCGCCCTTCCGATGGGAGGCGTATGCGCGCGCACATGCTCGCTGTCTTGGCGGGGGCCTCGCTACCGTGCGCCGCACTGGCGGACGACGAGGCCGCGCTCGCCCGCAAATTGGCCAACCCCATCGCGTCGCTCATCAGCGTGCCCCTCGAGTATGACCATGATCGTGGCTTCGGACCGGTCCGGGCAGGCCACTCCAACTACATCAACTTCCAGCCCTCCATCCCGATCCGCCTCAACGAGGATTGGAACATCATTGCCCGAACCGCGATGCTGGTCGTCGGCCAGAACGAGATCTATCCCGGTGCCGGCGATCAGTTCGGCTTCGGCACGACGACGCAGAGCTTCTTTCTCTCGCCCGAGCGGGTAGGCCCCGGCGGCCTCATCTGGGGCATCGGCCCCGCCGTAACCTTTCCGGCCTCCAACGTGCTCATCGACCCGCAAGCGTGGGGTTTCGGACCGACCGCCGCCGTTCTCGTGCAACCGGGCGCCTGGACCATCGGAATTCTCATGCGCCACATCTGGCCCGTGAGTAACGGTGACGGCGCGGCGAACCTCACCGAGACCTACCTGCAGCCGTTCGTCTCCTACACGACCAAGGACGCTTGGACGTTCACCGTCGACTCGGAGGCCTACTACTACTGGAATGAGAAGGAATGGGCGCTGCCGTTCCACGCCGAGATCGTCAAACTCTTCAAGATCGGCGACCAGTCCATCAGCATGGGCCCCGCGGTGCGCTATTGGGCGGCCGATCCGGTAAACGATGCGCACGGCTGGGGCTTCCGCTTCACCACAACGCTGCTGTTTCCCTCCGGTATTAACTAGGGCTGCTCGCACCTGCCTCGCCGCGCCTTGCTCCCGACTAAAGTCCAACTCTGCTCGAACAACGGTATCTGGAGCGGTCGCGACTGCTGTAAATTGGCTGATTACGCTCTCGTTTTGGAACGGGCCGCGGCCATCACGAAGGTCAGGCGGGCGCGGCGGATTGGTCCGCACCGAATTTTTGACGACCACCTCAACCTTTCGTTCATCAGTAAACGCCCTGTTGGTCATGCGGGGGGATCTTTACATGGCGCCGACGCATTTGGGCCAATACTAGAGCGATCGGTCGGCGAAGTGCGGCGTCTACGTTCCAAGCGGAAGGTAGCTCCATTTGCAATGGTGATGCGTTTGAAGAGGCCGACTTCTATCGTCACGTCAGTTGCCAATTGGTGGGCGCAGCTGACCCTTGCTCAACGGTTCGCCACACTCACGGCGATTCTGATCGCGGGCACCGCAATCATCCAAGGGGCCGTTCTCGTCGGCGTCTCATCGCGCATTGTTAGCGGTCTGGAGAGCGAGCGCGTCCAGCAACGGCTCGACAAGGCAGCCGATCAGCTCGCCGAGCGCGTAAGAGAGTTCCGCACGATCCCACTTGTCATGTCGGGCACGCCGCCGATCGAGCGCATCGTTGCTCTCTCGACCGGGGGAACGCCGCGCACGGGGGAATCGCTTGAGGTCTGGCTCCAACGCTTGGGCATAATCTTCCGCTCGATCGTTCAAGCAAAGTCGAGCCTGATACAGGCGCGCTTCATCGGCGTTGCCGACGGCGGGCGCGAGATCGTGCGTGTGGATCGCGTCGCCGACGGCATTACGATTGTCGAGGAAGCCCGTCTCCAGCGCAAAGGCCACCGCCCCTATTTTAAAGAGACGGCCAAGCTGCGCGCCGGCGACGTTTATCTGTCCTCCATCGACGCCAACGTGGAGAATGGTGTCGTGGTTCGGCCCTATCAGCCGATGATACGGGCGGCGACTCCCATCTTCACCGAATCCGGCGCCTTGTTCGGCATGATCGTCGTCAATGCCGCGGCCGACGCCTGGCTGCGCGATATCTCGGCCCTTTCGGGAGTAGCAGGGGACTTTGTCGCCGCCAATCCGAATGGCGACTATGTGTACCGGTCGGACGGCGGACCGATCTTCGGCTCTCTCGATGGATTGGCGGCACGCTTTCAGCACGACCGGCCGCAGCTCAAGGCCGTTTTCGAGAACAACGGCCCCGCCGCACTGAACCTGCGCGAGGCCGGTGAGTTCGTCTCGGCCCGCCGCGCCGACTACAATCCGGCGAACCCCAACAATTTCTTGGTGCTCGCCACGGACACCAACGCCAGCGCCGTCTTCGGCGACACTTGGACCTTGATCGTGCTGGGCGCGGCAATTGCGCTGGCTTTGTCGGCGATCGGCGTGCTCGCGGCTTACTTCGTCAGCCGCCCCCTGAAGGGTCTGATGAGCGCGGCCAAGCAGATTGCGGACGGCAAGCTCGACGTTTCCGCCCTGGCGGTGAAGGGTACCAATGTCGAGATCGGCGAGCTCGGCCAGGCGCTCCGGATCATGGAGGAGGCCGTCGAAAGCCGCGATGCTTCGCTGCGCAAGAGCGAGGCCCAATTGCAGGCGATCGTCGACAACACCATCGACGGACTGATCACGATCGACCGGCGCGGCACCATCATTCGCTACAACCGCGGCTGCGAGGAGATCTTCGGGCACACGATCGCCGAAGCGGTGGGCCAGAACGTCAGCATGTTGATGCCGAGACCAGATGCCAACCGACATGACAGCTACCTCGAGCGGTACGAGCGCACCGGAGAGGCCCGGTTTATCGGCAAACGGCGCGACGTCAAGGGGCGCCACAAGGACGGCCATCCGATCGACATCGAGGTCGCAATCGCCGAGATCAAGGTTGGAGACGAGGTGCTTTTCAGCGGCATCGTCCGCGACGTGACCGAGCGCAAGAAGGTCGAGCGGCTCAAGTCGGAGTTCATCTCGACCGTCAGCCACGAGCTGCGCACGCCGCTGACCTCGATCATGGGATCGCTGGGGCTGCTCCGCAGCGGGGCTCTCGGCGCTCTGTCGGACAAAGCAGGGCGCATGATCAACCTTGCCCACGACAACGGCTCGCGACTTGGCAATCTCATCAACGATATTCTCGACATCGACAAGATCGAGGCGGGTCAGCTCGAATTCAAACAGCAGAGCTTGAACCTGAAAGCTCTCATCGAGCAGGCTGTCGATCTCAATGCCGCCTGCGCCAAGCAGCATGGCGCCACCCTCGTCGTCGAGGCGATCGATGACGATATATGCGTCGATGCCGACCCGGACCGCTTCCAGCAGGTGATGGGAAACCTTTTGTCCAACGCGGCGAAGTTTTCACCCAAAGGCGGTCAGGTCACGATATCGGCGACCATGAACGACCACGTCGTGCGTATCGCCGTGGCCGATCGCGGGCCAGGAATACCGCTCGAGTTCCATAAACGCATATTCCAAAAATTCGCCCAGGCTGATTCCTCCGACACGCGTCAAAAAGGCGGCACCGGTCTGGGCTTGAACATCGCCAAGGCGATCGTCGAAAGGATGGGAGGTCGGATCGGCTTTGAGACGCAGGTCGGCGTCGGCACGAAATTTTATGTCGACCTACTCGCCCACCGCGTGGCGGTGGCACCGCATTCCGCAGCGCCTCCTGTCGACAAGGGTCGCATTTCGCAAGTGGCCCCGATACGGGAGATACGGGGGATCCAGGAGGCCAAGAGCGCACTGCCGCGCGTGCTGCACGTGGAGGACGATGCCGATACGTGCGCCGTTTTGGCCGAATGCATTGCCGACATCGCGCAGGTCACGTCCGTGCCGACGGCGGAGGAAGCGGTCGAGCTGCTTATGGAGAATTCGTACGACCTCGTGATTCTCGACATGCTTCTCCCCGGTGAGAATGGCGACAGCGTCTTACGGTTTCTTTCGGAGCGCACAACGCCGCCGCCGCGCGTTCTCGTTTTCTCGGGCTTGGAGATGGCGGTCGACAAATGGCCCCCGGTGACAGTTGCCCTCGT
>CAYUBZ010000073.1:4608-9212 GCA_964443205.1 uncultured Hyphomicrobium sp.
TTTTCCTGATTTGAAAGCAAGGACCGGGGTGCGGCGCCGCGCCAGAGGCGGTAGTTTCGCGCCATGACTCGTACGCTCAAAAAACCAAGCGGCCGCCAGACCGCCCCAGGCAACGGCAAGCTCTGGGCCGCCGTCATGGCGCGCGATCCGAGCTTCGACGGCACGTTCTACTACTCGGTGGCATCGACCGGCGTCTACTGCCGGCCTTCGTGCGCGGCCCGTCGGCCCAAGCGCGAGAACGTGCGCTTTCACGCCACCTGCACCGACGCCGAGGCCGCGGGCTTCCGGCCGTGCAAGCGCTGCCAGCCGGACCTGCCCCCGCTGCACGAGCGCTACGCGGCCAAGGTGGCGCAGGCCTGCCGGCTGATCGAGACGGCGGAGGACGCGCCCTCGCTTTCGGCGCTGGCCAAGGCCGCAGGCCTCAGCCCCTATCATTTCCATCGGATCTTCAAGACGGTTGTCGGCGTGACGCCGAAAGCCTACGCGGTGGCGCACCGGCACAAGCGCATGCGCGAGACCCTCAAAAGGAGCAGCTCCGTGACCGAGGCCATCTATGCCGCCGGGTTCAAATCCAGCGGCCGTTTCTATGCCAATTCCTCGCAAGCTCTGGGCATGACACCCACCGATTTCCGCGACAGCGGCGCCGGCGCCGAGATCCGCTTTGCAATCGGGGCGTGCTCCCTGGGCTCGATCCTCGTGGCCGCGAGCAGCAAGGGGGTCGCGGCGATCCTCATGGGCGATGACCCGACAGCACTGGTGCGCGATCTGCAAGACAGGTTTGCGCGCGCCACGCTGATCGGCGGCGATAGGGACTTCGAGAGGCTGATCGCCCAGGTGGTCGGCTTCGTCGAGGCGCCCGGCACTTCGCTCGACCTGCCGCTGGATGTCCGCGGCACCGCATTTCAGCACCGAGTGTGGACGGCGCTCAGAGAGATCCCACCAGGAGCGACCGCGAGCTACGCCGAGATCGCCCGCCGCATCGGGGAGCCCAAGGCGGTGCGCGCCGTGGCCGGGGCCTGTGCGGCCAATCCGCTGGCGGTGGCTATCCCTTGCCATCGCGTCGTACGCAGCGACGGCGCGCTTTCCGGCTATCGCTGGGGCGTTGCGCGCAAACGCGCGCTCCTCGACCGCGAGGCCAAGTCGTGATCGTCAGGTTGACGAGGGGGCCTGGCCGACCATAAATCGCCGGGCAACCGACGCGAGGGGTGAGATGCGAATCCTGGTCCTGCAGCATGCCGCCGTCGAGCACCCCGGCGTCTTTCGCGAGTTCTTCAAAGAGGATGGGTTCTCCTGGCACGCAGTCGAGCTCGACGAGGGCCAGACGATCCCCGACCTGGAGCCTTTCGATCTGATGCTCGCCATGGGCGGTCCCCAGGACGTGTGGCAGGAAGAGGAGCACCCCTGGCTGCGCACCGAGAAGGCCGCGATCGCCAAGTTCGTGGTCGACATGCAGCGGCCGTTCTTAGGCATCTGCCTCGGCCATCAGCTGCTCGCCGAGGCCATCGGCGGACGCGGCGCGCCGGCGGCCACGCCCGAGGTCGGGATCATGACGGTGTCGAAGACCGCCGATGGTCACGCGGATCCGCTGATGAGCGGCGCGCCCGACCCGATGCGCGTGCTGCAGTGGCATGGGGCGGAGGTCGCGGATTTGCCGGAGCAGGCAATCGTCCTGGCAAGCTCGGACGCCTGCCGCGTGCAGGCGTTCCGCTTCCGTGACCAGGCCTACGGGCTGCAGTTTCACGTCGAGATCACCAAGGACACGGTCGCCGAATGGGCGGAGATTCCGGTGTACGCCAGCTCGCTGGAGAGCGCGATGGGCCGCGGCGCGGTCGCCAAGCTTGCAGCGGACGTGGAGGCGCTTCTGCCGACGTTCAACAGCGACGCCCGGACCCTCTATGACAGCCTCAAGGCATTGGCGGCTGGCCGCATGGCGTCCATGCGCCTCGCCTCGTCCTGAGCCGGCACGCGCCTGGACGGCCGAGCCCCTGTGTGGCGCATGCAATTAACCGGCTTCGAGGAGTTTTGCGGTTAAGAAAAGCACCTTCGGCGCGCCGCAGCGCGCCGGCCTCTTGAACAATGCGATCGGGGAGGATGTGCCACGCCGGCAAGAATAGAAGACTATGCCCTGATCGGCGACTGTGAGACGACGGCACTCGTCTCCAAGGACGGCTCCATCGACTGGCTGTGCTGGCCGCGGTTCGATGGCGAGGCGTGCTTTGCCGCGCTTCTGGGCACGCGCGACAACGGACGCTGGCTGCTCGGCCCCGTCGACCGGGACGCCAAGACGACGCGCGCCTACCGCAAGAACACGCTCGTTCTCGAAACGACGCACAAGACGCAGGACGGCGTCGTCTCCGTCATCGACTTCATGCCGTTGCGCGGCAAGTCGTCGGACATCGTGCGCCTCGTCGTCGGCCGGCGCGGGCAGGTGGCGATGCGCACCGAGCTCGTCCTGCGCTTCGACTACGGCTCGATCGTTCCCTGGGTTCAGCGTCTCGACAAGCGCACGCTGAGTGCGATAGCCGGCCCCCACCGGGCGATCCTGCGCACGCCCGTCAAAGTCGAAGGCCAGGACATGAAGACGATCGGCGAGTTCGTCGTCTCCGCCGGGCAAACGATCCCGTTCGTCTTGAGCTACTCGCCGTCCTGGGTGCGCCCGCCAGTGCCCGTCGATCCGCAAAAGGCGCTCGCGAGCACGCAAGCGTACTGGCGCAACTGGTGCAAGAAGGCGCCGCCCGTGAAGGAGTATGGCGAGGCCGTGACGCGCTCGCTGATCACGCTCAAGGCGCTGACCTACCGCCCCACCGGCGGCATCGTCGCCGCCCCGACCACATCGCTGCCCGAGCAGCTCGGCGGCCCGCGCAACTGGGACTACCGCTACTGCTGGCTGCGCGACACCACCTTCACCCTGCAGGCCCTGATGAACTCGGGCTACTACGAGGAGGCGAAGGCGTGGCGCGACTGGCTGTTGCGCGCGCTCGCCGGCGCGCCCGAGCAGGTGCAGATCATGTACGGCATCGCCGGCGACCGGCGCCTGACCGAGTGGCAGGTGCCGTGGCTTTCCGGCTACGAGGGCGCGCGGCCCGTACGCATCGGCAACGCCGCGACGGGCCAGCTGCAGCTCGACATCTACGGCGAGCTGATGGACGCCGTGCACCAGGCCCGCTCGACCAAGGCGCTCGCCAGCAAGGCCGGCTGGGAACTGCAGGTCGCGCTCATGAGCCACCTGGAGGAGATCTGGGAAGAGCCCGACGAGGGCATCTGGGAGACGCGTGGGGGGCGGCAGAAGTTCACCTACTCCAAGGTGATGGCCTGGGTCGCCTTCGACCGCTCGATCAAGAGCGCGGAGCGCTTCGGTTTCGAAGGACCGATCGACAACTGGCGCCGGCTGCGCGCTAAAATCCATGACGAGGTCTGCAAGAACGCGTTCAATCCCAAGCTCGGCGCCTTCGTCGATCGCTACGGCGGCGACGCGCTCGATGCGAGCACGCTGCTGATCGGGCTGGTCGGGTTCCTGCCGCCGAACGATCCGCGAGTGCGCGGCACGGTCGAGGCGATCGAGCGCGACCTCACCTCCGACGGGTTCGTGCTGCGCTACGACACGCGCAAGGACCACGACGGCCTGCCCGAGGGCGAGGGCGCGTTTCTCGCCTGCTCGTTCTGGCTCGCCGACAACCTGGTGCTGCTTGGGCGCCACCGCGACGCCAGGCGGCTCTATGAGCGGCTGTTGGGCTTGCGCAACGACGTCGGCCTCCTCTCCGAGGAGTACGATCCGCGCGCCAAGCGCCTCGTCGGCAATTTCCCGCAGGCCTTCTCCCACATCGCCATCATCAACACGGCGCACAACCTGACGCGCAAAGCCAAGCCCGCCGAGCAGCGCTGCGAGAACAAGTCTCTGGACGAGCAGGAGCCGGACCCGGCCCAGAGCAAGGCGAGGGCGTAGGCGGGGCGAGCCCAGCGTTCCCTCTGTCATCCTCGGGCTTGTCCCGAGGACCCAGCCATCAACCTGTGCAGGTTCAAGCCGCATTGCTGCCAGCGTCGCCACAATAAACCTAGCCGCGAGCACGCTGAAATTTGGGTCCTCGGGACAAGCCCGAGGATGACACTTGTTGTGAGCACGCGCCTTTGGCCTCGCGGCGTCTCCGCCCGAGGGTTTGAAGAAAAACCAGGGAGCGGGGCGGCTCTGGCCCATCGCTTTGGTCGTGAATGGATGCGGCCATCGCCGCCCCACACAGGCACGAGGGCTGTCCGCCGCCATTCCCTGAACTGCATCCCTTGTCCAGGGCGTCACCGAGATTTTCGCCTCAGCGGCAGTGGGGACTCGGAGCAGCTTACGGTCTCCACCCATTGTGCCGGCCCGCACCGCGCAATCCGCCAGCGCACGTCTGCGCCCCTGGGAATTGGAACGGGCGGTGGGAGTGTAGGGGGGGCGAGGGAGGCGGGGATAAGAATTCGGTGACATGTCTCAACGTAGGTTTGCCAAATGGAACCGTCGACATATCCAATCGTCAGCCCGGATTTCATGGCCACATATGATCATGAAAATCCGAGCGGTAATGCCAATGATGCCTGCAAATTGAACCGATTGGCGAATATCGGCATTG
>CAYUBZ010000074.1:0-5236 GCA_964443205.1 uncultured Hyphomicrobium sp.
GGGCTCGGGCGGTCTTCTCAATCGGAGTAGAGAATATACCCTTTGCCGCGCACTGTCTGGAGGTACACCGGATTGGAGGGATCGGTCTCGATCTTGCGCCGCAGCCGGTTGATCTGCACGTCGATGGCGCGGTCGTTGCCGGTCGATTCGTCGCCGGACAGCTCGTGGCGCGGGATCGGCGTGCCGATGCGCTGGGCGAAGAGGCGCAACAGGTCGCGCTCGCGCTCGGTCAGCTTGATCGTCTCGTCGGCTTGCCGCAGCTCGCCGCGGCCCACGTGGAAGACGTAGGCCCCCATGCGGATCTCCTCGTGCGGGCCCAGCGGGCCCGAAGCCCGCCTGAGGATGTTGCGCAGGCGCAGCAACAGCTCGCGCGGCTCGAACGGCTTGGGGATGTAGTCGTCGACACCGACCTCCAGACCCTCGACGCGGTGCTCGGGCTCGGAGCGCGCCGTCAGCATGCAGATGGGGACTGAGCGCGTGGCCTTGAGGTCGCGCGCCAGATCGAGACCGTTCTCGCCCGGCATCATCACGTCGAGCAGCACCACGTCGAAGGCGAGCCCGCGCATTCCCGCACGCGCGCTTTCGGCATCGGATGCCGTGGTCACGCGGAAGCCGTGCTCGGTCAGATAGCGCCCGAGCAGGTCGCGGATCTTCTGGTCGTCGTCGACGACGAGAACGTGCGGCGCGTTGTCACGAAGCGGCGCACATTGGGACTCGATCTTCGCGGCCTTCATGCTGCCCCTGGTTCAGCCGGCACTTTGCGTGCTGTCCGGCAGTTTAATCAGCGCTTCCACGCCGGCGCGATCGGACTCTCCAATCATGGCAAAAAGGAAGCGGCGCGCCAAATCGCGGGCGCCGGGGCCCGCCTGGCCGAGGGCGGCCTCGATGCGCTTGATTTGCAGGGCCGTGAGCTTGTCGGCGAGGCGGCCGCCCTTTGCTGTGACGAACAGCCGCCGTTCGCGGCGATCGTCGTTGCCGGCGCGCTGCATGATGAATCCCTTGCCGATGAGCTGCTTCAGCACGCGGGCGAGGCTCTGCTTGGTGATCTTCAGGATGTCGAGAAGGTCGGCGACGCGCAAGCCCGGATGACGGTGCACGAAGTGGAGGACGCGATGGTGGGCGCGGCCGAAGCCGTATTCCTCGAGGATGGCATCGGGGCCGGCGGTAAAGTCGCGGTAGGCGAAGAACAACAGCTCGGCGCAGGCGACGAGCTCTTCGCGGGTGGGATGTTCTGAGGGCTCGGGACACGATCCGTTGGCGGCCATTGCGGCGCCTGTCGATCGCTGGCTGCGGCGTCCCGGTACGCTGTCGGACGTTATGTCAGTCATGTTGACTTATTTGGCTCCGATTGCTACTCGTGGCAAGTCATTTTGCGCAAGCAGTTGAGCGTCTTCGCGCGAGCGAAGAGGGCTCGTGCAATCTGCACGGGCGCAGCGGTTGGGTGTCATCCGGCTGCCCTTGCAGTGTCGCCTCCGAGCCAGCTTCTAATGGCCAATCTGCGCGCGAAAGTCCACGGAGAGAATTGATGCCCGAGCCAACCCCGTTTGACGATCGCGATGGTCTCATATGGCTCGACGGCCGGCTCGTTCCCTGGCGCGAGGCCAAGATCCACGTGCTGACCCACGCCCTGCACTATGGCAGCGCCGTCTTCGAAGGCGAGCGGGCCTACTCTGGCGAGATCTTCAAGCTCTCCGAGCATTCCCAGCGGCTGATCGACAGCGCCAAAGTGCTCGACTTCGAGATCCCCTATACGGTGGCCGAGATCGACCAGATCTGCCGCGACGTGGTCGCCGCCAACAAGCTCGCCGACTGCTACATCCGCCCGCTCGCCTGGCGCGGCAGCGAGCAGATCGGCGTCTCCGCGCAGGCCACCAAGATCCACATGGCGGTCGCCGCCTGGGAATGGGGCTCCTATTTCCCGCTCGAGCAGCGCTTGAAGGGCATCCGCCTCACCATGGCCAAGTACCGCCGCCCCGATCCGGCGACCGCGCCGTGCAAGAGCAAGGCGGCGGGCCTCTACATGATCTGCACCATCGAGAAGCACCGCGCCGAGCGCGCCGGCTACGCGGATGCGCTGATGCTCGACTGGCGCGGGCGCGTCGCCGAATGCACCGGCGCCAACATCTTCCTCGTCAAGGACGGCGTCATCCACACGCCCGACCCCGACTGCTTCCTCGACGGCATCACGCGGCGCACCGTGATCGCGCTCGCCAAGCAGCGCGGCTACGAGGTCGTGGAGCGCGCGATTATGCCCGATGAGCTGGGCGCCTTCTCGGAGGTGTTCCTGACCGGCACGGCTGCCGAGGTGACGCCCGTCTCCGAGATCGGCGAGCACCGCTACAAGCCGGGCCAGATCACCGAGACCTTGCTCAACGACTACATGGCCCTCGTGCAGCCCGCGCGCAAAGCCGCCGAATAAATCCACAAGTCCTTAGGGCGTCCGTGCCAGGATAAACCCGTGTGTGGCGGGGTTCGAGCGCGTCAGCGTGGCCGCAACGGCACACTGGTGGGCACCTCGTGCGTCCTTGACCGGTCCTTTGGTTGCCAGGACCCGCCAACTCACCGAAACTGGCCGCAATGTCGACATTGAGCCGGGTCAACCGTCCATGCACCGCTGGAAAATACTGACAATCGCGCTTGTTTTCGCGCTCGCGAGCTCGGCCTTTACGGGCACTGCCTCCGCCCAGGAGGGCCCCGGCGGGCTCCTCAATCCTCAGCGGGACTGCCAGACGATACGCACCTGCAACTTCCGCAGGGGCGGCTCCTACCGCGGCTGTCTGTCGAGCTACAGCTGCCGCGTTTGCCGCTTCGTGCGCACGTCCTGCAGGGGGCTGGGGCGCGGCAAGGTCTGCCGCAAGCTGCGCTGCACCTGGGGCGGCATCAGCTGAGCGTTTGCTTTAAGCGGTCTTCGCAAAGAGCGCAGCGGTCGCTGCAAACAGGAACGTCGCAATCGCCGCGCCGACGGTCGTCAGCGTGACCACGCTCGGGGGCTGGCCGATGGCGGCCCCGACAAGCGCCAGCAGGCCGGTCCAGAACAGCGCCGGAAACAGCGCAATGATCATGAGGCCCAGGAGCCTGTAGTGGGCATCGCCGCCTCTGTCGAGCGCGCGGGCGTCGGACCGGTGGGTGGCTGCAGGCGTCATGCGCTCATCTCCAGGCGCAAACTGCGAATGGCGGCACGCTAGGCCTGGTCGGTGAACGAGCGCCTAACGCGACCTTGGTGCGCTAACCGGTCCGCAATCAACATTAACCGACCATGACCAGGCGCCCGCTGTGGAACAAGTGCCGCCCAAGCGTTATGCCCTGGTTTGTCATGACCGGGGATAACTCGGCGGGAAGCCGTCCATGAAAGCTGCAGGCAGCGCCGACGTCGTCCTCATCGGCGCCGGCCACAACGGTCTCACCTGCGCGGCCTACCTGGCCGCGGCGGGGCTCGACACGCTCGTCTTGGAGAAGAACGACGTCGTCGGCGGCGCCGCGGTGACGGAGGAGTTTGCGCCCGGCTTTCGCAACTCGGTGGCCGCCTACACGGTGAGCCTGCTCAACCCCAAGGTCATCGCCGATCTGGAGCTCGCCCGGCACGGCCTCACCATCGTGGAGCGGCCAGCGGCGAACTTTTGGCCGGTGGACATGTCGCACTTTCTGCTGATGCATGCAGGCTTGCCGGCCCGACAAGCCGCGATTGCGCCGTTCTCTGCACGCGATGCCGCGCGCCTGCCCGCCTACGAGGCAGCACTGCAGCGCGCAGCCGACGTTCTGCGCGATCTCGTCCTGCGCACGCCGCCCAACGCCGGCGGCGGACTTCTGGAACTGTTGAAAGGCGCCCAAATCGGCCAGCGGATGCTGCGGCTCGATCTCGCCGACAAACGGCTTCTCCTCGACCTCTTTACAAAGAGCGCCGCCGACTTTCTCGGAAGCTGGTTCGAAAGCGACGTCGTCAAGGGCGCCTTCGCCTTCGACGGCATCGTCGGCAACTATGCGGCACCCTCCACGCCCGGAACCGCCTATGTGCTGCTCCACCACTGCTTCGGCGAGGTCAACGGCAAGCGCGGCGCGTGGGGCCACGCCGTCGGCGGCATGGGGGCGATCACGCAGGCGATGGCTGCGGCGGCCAAATCGCGCGGCGCCCGCATCCGCACGGGCGCTGCGGTAGCGCGGCTGCTGACCGAAGGGGGCGCGGTGCGCGGCGTGGTGTTGACCACCGGCGAGGAGATTGCCGCCCGCGCCGTCGCCGCCAACATTCCGCCCAAGCTTCTGTTCCGCGATCTCGTGCCGCCTGGCTCCGTCGATCCGGAGCTGCGCGCCCGCTTTGTCGCCATCAAGTCGGGCTCCGGCACGTTCCGCATGAACGTCGCACTGAGCGAGCTTCCCGATTTCACCTGCCGGCCCGGAAGAGAGCCGCAGGACCACCACGGCTCCGGCATCATCATCGGCCCCACGCTCGGTTATCTGGAGCGCGCCTATCAGGATGCGCGCCGCGACGGCTGGTCGGCCGAGCCCGTTATCGAGATGCTGATCCCCTCAACGCTCGATGCCACGCTCGCGCCGGCCGGCCGGCACGTGGCAAGCCTTTTCGTGCAGCACGTGGCGCCGCACCTGCCCGAGCCGCGCAGCTGGGAGGACGAAGCTGAGAAGGAGGCGTTCGCCGATCTGGTGATCGCTACGGTCACGCGGCATGCGCCCAACTTCAAAGGAGCGATCATCGCCCGGCAAATCCTGTCGCCGCTCGACATCGAGCGGCGCTTCGGCATGGTCGACGGCGACATCTTTCATGGGGCGCTGTCACTCGATCAGCTCTTTTCGGCCCGGCCCCAGCTCGGGTATGCCAACTACCGCATGCCGCTGGCAGGGCTCTATCTCTGCGGGTCGGGCGCCCATCCCGGCGGCGGCGTGACCGGGGCGCCGGGCCACAACGCGGCGGTCGAGATCCTCCGCGATCTCAAGGGTTGGGGCCGCGGGCGATAGGAGCGACGGCGGCGATGCTGAAGATCACCGAGACGATCGAGATCGACGAGCGCGAGCTGCAGGAGCGCTTCGTGCGCGCTTCCGGTCCCGGCGGCCAGAACGTCAACAAGGTCTCGACCGCGGTGGAGCTGCGCTTCGACGTGCGCGGGTCGCAGTCGCTGCCTCCCGCGGTGCGCGTTCGCCTGGCCCGGCTCGCGGGGCGGCGCCTCACCGACGAAGGCATCCTCGTGATCCGCGCCGAGCGCTTCCGCACCCAGGAGCGCAACCGCGA
>CAYUBZ010000074.1:5336-9167 GCA_964443205.1 uncultured Hyphomicrobium sp.
AAGGCCATCATCGGCCCGAACAGCTTGAACAGCGGGTTGATCAGCGGGTTGCGGTATTTGAAATACACCCAGCTCCGCTTCATCTTGCACCCCAGCCGCACCTTTTGGCGGTAGCTCGTGTGTCCCGTCTGCAGCCAGGGGATGCGCTTCTCCATGCACACGCGCGCCGTCGCCATCCAGTTGACGAAATAGAGGTTGTGCTCGCGCGCGAGCGAGTAGCGCATGCCGACGTACTTGCCGATGATGCGGTCGGGCTCGATCAGAAAGATATTGAAGGTGGCCAGCTCGCCGTTGACGCGGCACAGCATGAGCCGCGCCTTTCCGGGCATGTTCTGCATCACCTCGCGGAAGTAGTTGGCCGGCACCTCGTCGAAGGCGCCGTAGTCCGTCTTGCGGTTGGCCTTGGTCTCCTCGAACAGCGCGACCAGCTCGTCCTCGATGCCGTCGATCGAGTCGCGAATCTCGATCTTCACGTTGGCGGCGCGCCGCATTTTCTTGCGCAAATCCGAGCGCATGGACGCCGAGAGGCTCGCCAGATATTCGCTCTCGTCCTTGAAGGGCAGGTGCAGCGTCGCGAGCGGCAATGTGGCGACGCGGGTGAACCCGGCCTCCTTGAGCGGATCGTGCGCCCAGAGGTCGTCGCGGTCCATGATGTCCTTCATGGCCAGCAGCGGGATCTTGTTTGCCGCGGCGTGCGCGTCCATGCCGGCGAGCAGGGCCTGGAATGTCTTGACGCGCTCGGCCGGCGTCATGCCGGGCGCAAACCCGATCGGGCACTCCTCGGTCAGCGCCGAGCCCATGCCGAGCACGGGCACGACGACGAGCTTGGGAGCGTTTTTGTAGAGCCATTCGCCGGCCGGCTTGAGGGGGCCTTCCAGCGAAAGGTCGAGCCGGTAGTCGGTGCGAAACAGCACCACCGCGGCCACCAGAGTGTCGCCCGCATAGGCGCCCATCGCCGAGGCCGTGAAGTCCTCGGGGCTCGCCCGCTCGCAGGCGCGGAAATAATCCCATCCCTCGGCCCGGTTCGGAAACAGGCGATCCCAATCCTCGCGGGGAATGTCCGCGATGCTCGCCACGTGGCGCACGCTGAGGGGCTCGCCTCCTAGCATGGCCAGGCTGCCCGCTTCGCGTGCCACGCGGTCGGATACGCGGGCAGCGCCACTGCCAGGTCCATCAAATGGCGCATCAAATCGTGCCTCAAATGCTGTCCCAGGCTCGAAACGAGCCTCAAGTAGTGCCATGGCCAATGCTCCCTCGTGCTACAAGAATTCGATCGAGGGTCTGGACTCTCTCGTGTTGCGATCACCGGTGCTGTTCCCTGTGAGACTGTGCCAGAAGCTGGCTCGCGGTGAACGACTGGGGCTGGGCGTCGTCCTTGCCGGAGCAACATGGGACGAAGGAGCAAAAAGCGCTAAAGGACGCCGGCAGCGAATACCAGCAACCATAAAGATCGAGGCGGAAGGGGCAATGGCTTATCTCTATCTTGCAATCGCGATCGTCAGCGAGGTCGTCGGTACCGCGGCGCTCAAGGCGTCGGAGGAGTTCACCAAGCTCTGGCCGTCCCTTATCGTTCTCGTCGGTTACGCCTCGGCGTTCTACTTCCTGACGCTGACGCTGCGCACGATCCCCGTCGGCATCGCCTATGCCGTGTGGGCAGGCGTCGGCATCGTGCTCATCTGCGTCGTCTCCTGGATCCTCTACAAGCAGACGCTCGATATGCCGGCGATCATCGGCGTTGCTCTGATCGCGGCCGGTGTCGTGCTCATCAACGGCTTCTCCGGAAGCATCAATCACTAGCCGCGGCTACGTACTTGGCGATCGGATGATCGGCCTCCTTGAGGCGCGCCATCTCCTCAAGCCCCCAGCGGTAGGCATCCTCGACCAGCTCGGCGTGCCGGTTCCAGTCGAGGATGCCCATGTCGTCGGGGATGGGCGGCACGAACAGCAGATCGTCCGGCTTGAGCTGGCGGCTGAAATCGTGGCGGTTGGCCATCAGGGAGCGCATCAGCACCGTCGTCAGCCCGGGGGCTTCTGGGAGCCTGTGGCGCGCGAACGGGTTGAGCGACATCTGAATGAGCTCGGCGCGCGAGGGCAACGCCGTGTAGTCGACGTCGAAGCGCTGCAGCTCGGGGATGTCAAAGCTCACGACCACGTTGGGTCCGCTCTTGAGCTGGTGCATGGTGCGGATCGGCACGTTGTCGAGCAGGCAGCCGTCGACCAGCATCTCGCCTTTCGCCGTGTAGACCGGCGGCAGCAGCACGGGGATGGAGCCCGACGCCCGGATGGCGTCAAACAGATCGCCGCGGTCGTGGCGGTGCAGCTCGTAGCTGGACAGGTTGGTGGAGACGGAGAAATAAGGGACCCACAGGTCCTCGATGTTGATGCCGCCGAAGTAGCGACGGAGCTGGTGATCGTAATGGCGGTGGTCCAGCAGGCTGTAGCGGGGCCAGGTGTAGCGCTGCATCGCCCGGTTGGAGACGAAGATGTCGTGGGTGCCGCGGTCGATGTCGTCGGGGTGCTTGCCCATGGCGAACGCCCCCACCATCGCCGCGCCCGCCGAGGTGCCCCCCATGATGTCGAACTCGAGGCCCTGTTCGATCAGTGCCTTGTAAAGTCCCACGTGGGCCGCGCACAGCGCGCCGCCGCCACAGGCGACGAGGCCGAGCGCCGTGCCGTTGATGAAGCGGAACAGCCGCTCGATGTCGCCGCGCCGGTCCAGCGCTACGTGGTGGAGCATCGCCACCGACCGCCAGCGCATCCAGCGTGCCGTCCCTGAGATCGGACCGCGGGTGGGGTGCAGCAGCACCAGGCGGCGCGCCTCGGGGCTCATGAAGCCGGCGACGAGCTTCTCGAGCCGATTGGGTGTCGGATTGGCGGAATGCGTGCCGACCGCGAGAACCAGATCGGCGTGGCGGATGGCTTTCTGCGACCAGGGCGTGAGGTCGGCATCGGCGATGAAGATCACATAGTCGTTGGTGCTCTCCAGCTCGTTGAGCACCTGCGTCGCCTCGGCGCTGTCGAGCGCGACACCTTTGGGCAGGATTGCCCCCGCCTTGCCGGCGTCGAGAACGAGGGTCTTGGCCGCTGCCGAGAACACCTGCGTCAGTAAATCGATGAAGTGCTGCGGCACGGGCTCTGTCCCGGCCCGGATGATTGTGATCGTGCGCGGCCGCGGGTCGGGCGCGGGCGGATCGGACGCGGTGGTCGCGGCGAGGCGCTGGGAGAGCGCGCAGGTGAGTGTGCGCCAGATGCTGGGGCACTTGGCCGAAAGCCCCTCGAACTCCGCCCGGCCCAAGCGAAGTACAAGACTGTCACGCAAGGCGGTCACGGTCGCCGTGCGGGTGCCCCCGGTCAGGAACGCGATCTCGCCGACGGGCTGGTCGGGGCCGATCTCGGTGATGGGCTCGCGCCGGCCTTCGATCGTTACCGCGAAGCGCCCCGAGAGGACGATGTAGAGGGCGTCGGCGGAATCGCCCTGGCGCACCAGCTCATCGCCGCGCTTCAAGGTGCGCGTCTCGAGCTCGGCGGCCAGCGCCTCGCGCTCGTCGGCGCCGAGGTCGGAGAAGATCCCGACGGCGGGCAGACCGGGTTTTGACGGGGGTGCATGCATGGGCGCGGCTCGAGACGCGGGTGTCTCGCCCAGCATAGTGCAAGCAGGTGAATTTTGGTCCCCTAAGGAAAGGTCTTTTCTTGCCCAGGGTAACCGCTGGGGGCAAGCCGCCGGCCCCGATTAGGCCGCCAGCTGCTGCTCCGCATCCTCGATGATCGCCGCGTGACGGGGGCTGAGCGCGACCACGTTGCTGGCGAGCGCCGATTGCAGCGACAGCAGGA
>CAYUBZ010000075.1:0-9087 GCA_964443205.1 uncultured Hyphomicrobium sp.
CGCGACCTAGGCCACGGTCCGCTCGCGGTCCTGGCGCAGATATGTGGTCAGCGCGCCGGCAGACATGGGCCTGCCGTAGAGATAGCCCTGGCCCTCGGTGCACCCATAAAGCCTCAGCACCTCCTCTTGCGCCTCGGTCTCGATGCCTTCGGCAATGATCCCCAGCCCCAAGCGTCTGCCGAGGTACATGATGGCTTGAATGATCGCCGCATCCTCGGCGTCGGTGCACAGGTCGCGCACGAAGCTCTGGTCGATCTTCAGCCGCGTCACCGGATAGCGTTTGAGCAGGCTCAGGGAGGCGTAGCCCGTGCCGTAGTCGTCGAAGGCGATGCCGACGCCCCAGGCACAGATCTCGCGCAGCGGGACCAAGAGCGACTCGTCGTGCCGCAGAATGATGTTCTCGGTGATCTCCAGCTCGAGCGCCTCGGCGGGAAGGCCGTTCTGGATGAGCGCCTCCTCGACGCGCGTCGGCAGGTCGCCGCCGTTGAACTGCGCACCGAACAGGTTCACCCCGATTCGGAACTCGGGCAGTCCCATGCGCCGCCAGGCCGCCGCTTCGGCGCACGCGGTCTTGAGCACCCAATCTCCGACCGGGGCGGCGAGGGGGTTCGCCTCCAGAACCGACAGAAAGTCGGCGGGCGTCAGAAGACCGCGCGCGGGATGGCGCCAGCGCAGCAGGGCTTCGGCCCCGATCACACTGCGATCCGCGAGGCGGATCTGAGGCTGGTAGAAGAGCTCAAATTGCTGCTCCGACAGGGCCTTCTTGAGCTCTGTCTCACAGTTGCGCCGCGCAATCACGGCGCGGCGCAGGCCGGGCGTGAAGAACTGGTGGCCGCTGCCGAGCATCGTCTTGGCGCGCTGCAGCGCCAGGTCCGCATTCGCGAGCAACTCCTCGGCGTCGGTTCCATGCGCGGGGCAGATGGCAATCCCCACGTTGACGCCGACGTGGACCGAGTCTCCGCCGGCCGCGAACGGGGTCGTGAAGAGTTGCAGAATGTCGTCGGCGTGCTCGGCCGCGCGGCTCGTTTCCGTCAAGCGGGGCAGCAAGACGGCAAACTCGTCGGCGCCAAGCCGTGCGATGACGGTGTCGGGCGCCGCGAAGGCGCGAAGACGCTGCGCGGTCTCGCTCAGGACCAAATCACCGGTCGCGTGGCCGAGGGAATCGTTGACATCCTTGAAGCCGTCGAGATCGAGCAGCAGCAGTGTGCCCGCCTCGTCCCGGACCACCGCCTGCAGTCTTTCGATGAGGAACGCGCGGGTTGGAAGTCCGGTCAGAGGGTCGAGATGAGCGAGGCCGAACAGCCGCTGCTCTCCCTGCTCGCGATCCGTGGTGTCGCGAATAATCGCGCCGAAGCCGACGTCGTTGTTCTCGCGCCACATCGAAAGCGACAGCTCAGCGGGAAACTCGCTACCGTCGCGACGCCGAGCGGTCAGCCCCAGCTGCTGCGCCGACGGGTTCGAGGCGCCGCTCCTGACGACGCTCATCACCTCGGCGGTTTGCAGGCTGCGGACCCGATGGGGGAAAATGAGGCCAATGGGCTTTCCGGTGACCTCGGGTGCGGAATAGCCGAACAGGGTCTCGGCGGCCTCGTTCCAATAGTTGATGTGGCCCGAGGAATCGGCCCCGACGATCGCATCCGGCGATGTCGACGCAATGCGCTCGAACCATTGATGACCGCCCTGCTTGGCTTGCTCGAGACGGCGCAGCTCCAGCCGGTTCATGACCAGGTCTGCCACGTCCTCGAGGTTCCTGCGGTCGTCGTCGGTGAATTCAGGCCACGGTTTGGTGTCGAGGATGCACAGCGTGCCGATCTTCGCGCCGGCAGGTGCGACCAGGGGAATGCCGGCATAGAAGCGGATCTTTGGCGGCTCCGCTACCAGCGGGTGGGAGGCGAAACGCTCATCCTTGCTCGCGTCGGTCACCAGAAAAAGTCCGTCGCTATCGATGGCATACGAGCAGAAGCTGCCCTGACGATCGATCCCCGTCGCGTCCATGCCAAAGCGGGATTTGAAATAAAGCCGATTTTGTCCGACCAGCGAGAGGGCGGCCACCGGCGTCCCGTACATGCGTGCGGCAAGCTCGACCAGCCGGTCGAGATCAACGTCGGGCGGCGTGTCGAGCACGGCATATTCGTTGAGCGCCTGAAGCCGGGCGTTCTCGTTGGACGCAAGCGGAACACGGTTTTCGCTGGAGAGAAGCATCGGGGCCTCTTGATGGACCCCGATCGTAGGTTGGCACGCTTCATTGAATCTGAACGGAAAAGCTCCAATTCGCGCCATCGTTCGTGAAAATTGTACGCGTAATTGTTACGATTGCGAGCTGCCGGCGGCGGCACGGCAAGACGGCCTTAACCCAGATCGATCTCGCCCTTGACCTCGTGGCGCAGGTCGGTGCCGTCGGCCGTCAGCACCATCTTGACCGCAAGCTTGCCCTTTCCGGCGAGCTTGTGCTCGCGCACGATGCGCTCGATCTCCTGCTGCGAGGAGATCCCGACCTCCTTCAGAAAGCGGCGCAGCGACAGGTTAAACTGCTCGTTCTCCATGGGGATTTCCTCCGGGCTTGGGTGGTTCGGGGCGGATCCTACTTTAGTCTAGGTGGGCTTCCCGCTGCGATACAAGCCGTGACCGCGCGAGATAGCGATCCGATTGGGGACAGGCGCGTAACGGATAGGCGCCCCGCATCGAAATCGTTGGCGTGGGGCGGTCTCTTACCGCTCGAAAGCCCAACCGTTGCTGCCGGGGAGAACGGCGTCATGCACAGTGAGATCGCCGGTCGGCCCGCACGCGTGCTTCTGTTGGCGATAGTGGTGTTGTCGACGGCGTTCGGCAGCCTGGCGCGCGCCGAGACGCCACAGGATCTGTTCGCAAAGGCGGCGGAGGGGCCGGCGCAAACCGTCGATCACACGGCCTGGGATCGTCTCCTCAAGACCTACGTGCATCCGGGGCCGGATGGGCTCAATCGCGTCGACTACGCTGCCTTCAAGAGTGGGGGCCACGCCGCACTCAAGGATTATATCCGCCGGCTCGAAGCGGTTGATCCCGGTACGCTGGACCGGTCCGAGCAGTTTGCGCTCCTCGCCAACCTCTACAACGCAAAGACCGTCGACATCGTGCTCGACCATTATCCCGTCAAGTCGATCAAAGACATCTCCTTGGGCGGCGGTCTTCTCGGCGTCTTCACCGGGGGGCCATGGAAGGCCAAGGTGCTCGAGATGAAGGGCGTCGCGCTGAGCCTCGACGACATCGAGCACGGCATCCTGCGCCCGATCTTCAAAGATGCGCGCGTGCACTATGCGGTGAACTGCGCTTCCGTCGGCTGTCCCAACCTCGGCACCGAGGCCTTCACCGGCGCCAAGCTCGACGCGCAGCTCGATGCCGCGGCGCGCGCCTACGTGAACAGCCCCCGCGGCGCCGATCCCAGACCCGACGGACTGGTCGTCTCGTCGATCTACAAGTGGTACGAGCCGGATTTCGGCGGTAACGAGAAGGGGGTCATCGCCCACCTCAAGACTTACGCCGACCCGGACCTTGCACAGAAGCTGCAAGGGACCACATCCATTGCGGATTACGCCTACGATTGGTCGCTGAACGACATCAAACGATGAGCCGCTTTGCTCGCATGACTTGCCTGCTCGTCCTGGCCGCGGTTGCGCTGGGTGCGGTCGGTCTTGCGATCGTGCTTGCGCCGCCCGTGACCGGCGGGCCGGCGACGCTGCAAGCAACGATGGCGGACGTGGCACGCCGCTGGCCAGGACTCGGCCACATCGCACCCGCACAACTTGCCAAGCGCATTTCCGAAGGAAGCGCCGTTGTGTTCGACGTGCGCACGCCGGCCGAGTACGAGGTGAGCCATCTGCCGGGCGCGGTTCACATCGACCCAAACATGGGCACGTCAGCGTTCCTCGAGCGCTATGGGGACTCCGTCAAGGGCAAGACGGCGGTGTTCTATTGCTCGGTGGGCGTGCGCAGCTCAGCATTGGCCGAGCGGGTGGCCGCAGGGCTGAAAGCGCGCGGCGCCACGGCAGTCGATGATCTCGCCGGCGGAATCTTCGCCTGGCACGGCGAGCGCCGCGCCCTTGTCGATGCCAAAGGCCCGACCGACTTCGTGCACCCTTATGATTCCACTTGGGGACGCCTGCTCTCGCGCCCGGAACTTGCGCGCACCGCGCCCGGCGGCTGAGCGGCGCTCAGGCGGATCTGTGCGCACGCCACGCCGAGCGCGCGATGACCGTGAGGATGGTGACGCCCGCCAGGAGCGAGCCGCGCAGCGTTCCGGAAATCTTCGACACGCCGATGCGGGCGCGATAGCTGACCGGCACCTCCAGGTATTTGAGCCCGCTCTCGGCGGCCTTGAGCTGCATCTCGACGGTCCAGCCGTAGGCGCGGTCGCGGACGTCAAGTGCGCGTAGCGCGTCGGTGCGAATTGCGCGGAAGGGACCAAGGTCGCTGCAGGCGGTGCCCCAGATCCTGCGGATGAGCCGGCAGGCGAGCCAGTTCCCGAAGCGCTGCTGGGGGGTGAGGGCGCCGGGTCCGCGCTTGCCGCGCACGCGCGAGCCCACCACGAAATCGGCCTCGCCCGCCGCGATCGGATCGATGAGGCTTGCCATCTCCTGCGGCCGATCACTGTAGTCGCCGTCGAGAAACACGATGATGTCGGGCGCCCGTAAGGCTCTGATGCCGGCCTGGCAGGCGGCGCCGTAGCCGCGCTCAGCTTCCGCAACGACGTGCGCGCCGGCTGTCCGCGCCGCCCGCGCCGTGCCGTCGTGCGAGCCGTTGTCGACAACGACGATCTCATCGGCCCACGCCGGCACGTCGGCGATGACGCGGCCGATCGCCTGCTCCTCGTTGAGGGCGGGGATGACGACGCCGATCTTCTTGCCGTGCCGCATCGATCGCCTCTTCAGGGGCTCAGAGCCCTGGTCCGATACCGGATCGCCTCGATCGCGAGTGCTGCCCAAACCGGCACCCAGATGAGCCACACGACATAGCGCTGGAAGATCTCGGGCTCGCCCGCGGCCGTGAGGTAGAACGACATATAGTAGAGCGGCGCGGTCGCGGTCAGCACCAGAAACCCGGCCCAAGGCCGGAACGCCAGGAACGGCGCGAACCACACGGCGTACCAAGGGAACTGCGCGGGCGAGAGCAGGACGAGGGCGGCAACGACAAGGCTTGCGCGGCCGATAAGATTGTCCGCGCCGGCAATGCGCTTGACGCCGAGCGCGCAGGCGAGCCCGCCCAGCGTGAGCGCAATGGTCATGCGGGCCAGAAAGCCTACCGGCGCGTCGTGAACGCCCAGCCAGCCCAGCAGCAGCACATAAAGGCTCTGGAGGGCTGGAAAGTGGGCGCTGCTCGTCTGCCAGCGCGCCGCGTAGGCCGCGAAGCCCGAGTCGCCATCGAGGCCGCCGAGCAGCACCGGCATTGCCAACAGTGCGAGCAGAGCGCCGAAAACCAGCAGGGCGACGGCGAGCCTTCGGGGCTTGGCGGCGAGCGGCCGGAGGAGGAGCGGTAGCAGCAAGACGGGCCAGATCTTTGCCCCCACCGCCAGCGCTAGGCTGGCGCCGGCAACGATGTGCCGTCCGCGCACCGCCAGCAGTAGCGCCAACAGAACGAAGGGGAGAACCAACGCATCCATGTGCGCGGAGTTGAACAGCTCCTTGAGGACGAGCGGGTTCCACCAATAGAGCGCCGACCACAGCGGCGAGCGCCCGGTCTCGCGCAGCAGCGCCAGGATGAGCGCGAGCGTGGCGAGGTCGCAGACGAGAATGAGCGCGCGCCAGGCGGTCAGGCTCCAGGGGCGGATCAGGTGCGCGAGCGCAAAGGCTGCCTGCGCCACGGGAGGATAGACCGTCTTGAGATCGGGATGGTTGATGCGCCCCACAACGGGGCCGGCAGCGACCGCCAGGCGCCCGAGCTCTGTCTCGGGCCTAAGCCCGCGCGCCGCCAGTGGCGAGACGGAATACGGATTGGCTCCGTGTGCCGTCACGGCTCCGTCCCAGAGATAGCGCTGGTAATCGTCCTCCAGCATCGGCGTGCTGGCAAAGAGTACGAGCCGGGCCGCAAGGCCGGCAGCTATGATCCCCGCCGTGAGGAGCCGCACCGTGTACGCATCCGCCGCCAAGGTGCTGCGGATCAGCGGGGGCAGGGCGAGGGAGAACACGAGCCCCGCCCCCACGAGCCCCGCGACGAGTGCCGGCACCGGCATCTCGGCGACGTCGTAGGCATAGCCGAACTGCCCCGACGCCAAAGTCAGCGCCGCCCCGAAGGCGACAACGAGCAGGCAGAGCGTCACCCAGCTTGCCGTTATGCGCCACGATAGTAGTGCGCCGCGCGTCAGGCCTTCCCGACGTCGGCTCAGTGCGAGCCGCGTGGCGTGACGCACTTGCCTTTATCGGGGTCGTAGACCGTGCCGTCGGGGCAACCGGTCTGGGCCGCCGCATCGAGGATCGTCGCGGCGAAGGCGAGCGTTGCCAGTAGCGCGACCAGGGTTTTGGCCATGGGTGTCCTCCGGTGTTGTCAGGCAAGTTTGGGGAAGCTTCGAACCGTTGTCTATACGCGCAGGATGCCGGGATGGTTACAGGGCCGGCTGCGGCCTCGGTTGCGCCGGCCGGGCCGCGCCGCTATCAAAAGCTTAGCGCTCACGGCCCACCGGCGGTGCCTTGAGCCCGGGCCGGATCGCAAGCGCGCATGGAAGACCTGAAGCTGATCGCCTTGGACCCCGAGGACCTGCGGGTTCTCGCCTGCCACCTCCAGGATGCCGTGATCCGGGTGGGGGACATGGCCTATCTGAAGAAGGAGATGCGATTCGCCGCGGTTGCCAATCGATTCGACTGGGAGCGCGCGGCACAAGATCCAGAAGGCGCCTATCAGCGGCGCCGCTCGGCCGTGCGCTTCGAGCGCGTGAAGGCCGCGCAGGTGCAGGGCGTGGACCTGAAGCAGAAGGATGCCGTGCTGGAGTTGCTGACCGTCGCGTTCGAGCCGGGCGAGGAGCCTTCGGGGACGCTGACGCTGCTGTTTGCCGGTGGCGGCGCCATCCGGCTGCAGGTCGAGTGCATCGAGGCTGAGCTTCGCGACCTGGGTGCGGCCTGGCGCACACGTCGCAAGCCCGAGCACACGATCGACGATTGATCAACGACGTCCTAGGGAGACGGCTGCAAAGGCCGAAGTAGAGATGCCCAAGCGGCTTCAGACGGGCGCCCCCGGCTTTGAGACGGCCTTCGCCGCCTTTCTCGCCGAGAAGCGCGAGGTTTCCGCCGACGTCGATGCGGCCGTGGCGAGGATCGTGGCCGACGTGCGGGCCCGCGGCGACGCGGCCCTTATCGCGCTTTCGCGCGACCTCGACCAAATCGATCTGGAAGCGGTGGGCATGCGCGTTCCCAAAGAGGAGATGCGCAAGGCGCTCGCCGCATGTGAGAGGGAGACGCTCGCCGCGCTCGAGCTTGCCAGCGACCGCATTACCGAGCATCACCAGCGCCAGCTCCCGGTCAACGAGCGCTACACCGACGCGCAAGGCGTCGAGCTCGGATGGCGCTGGAGCGCGGTCGAGTCGGCCGGCCTCTACGTGCCGGGCGGGCTCGCCTCCTATCCCAGCTCGGTGCTGATGAATGCCATTCCCGCCAAGGTGGCGGGCGTGCCGCGTGTGGTCATGGTCGTGCCGGCGCCCCGAGGCGAGCTCAACCCGCTCGTGCTGGCGGCCGCCGAGCTTGCCGGCATCGAGGAGGTCTACCGCATCGGCGGGGCGCAGGCGGTGGCCGCGCTCGCCTACGGCACCGAGACGATTGAGGCGGTCGTGAAGATCGTCGGCCCCGGCAACGCCTACGTCGCCGCGGCCAAGCGCCAGGTGTTCGGCCAGGTCGGCATCGACAGCATCGCCGGCCCGTCCGAGGTGCTGATCATTGCCGACAAGCACAACGATCCGGAATGGATCGCGGCCGATCTGTTGGCGCAGGCCGAGCACGATACGGCCGCCCAGGCGATCCTCATGACGGACGACGCCGCCTTTGCGCGCTTAGTCGAGGCGGCGGTGGCGCGCCAGCTCAAGACGCTGCCGCGCGGCAATATCGCCGGCGAGAGCTGGAACGTGTTCGGCGCGGTGATCGAGCTTGCCTCCCTCGACGAGGCGCCTGCGCTCGCCGACCGGATCGCGGCCGAGCACCTGGAGATCGCCACGCAGAACGCCGAGGACATGGCCGACCGCATCCGCAACGCGGGGGCGATCTTCCTCGGCAAGGATACGCCCGAGATGATCGGGGACTACATCGCGGGCTCCAACCACGTGCTGCCGACGGCGCGCTCAGCCCGCTTTTCCTCAGGCCTCGGCGTGCTCGACTTCATGAAGCGCACATCGCTTTTGAAGCTCAGCGGCTCGGCACTCGCCGCGCTGGCGCCGGCTGCCATGACGCTCGCCCGCGCCGAGGGGCTCGAGGCGCACCGCCGCTCCGCCGAGATCCGGCTCGCCAAAACGCCTCAAGGCGCGCCATGAGCGAAGCGGCAACGCCGGCCGAGGAGGGCAAATCCCGGCTCGTCGCCATCACGCTCGACGAGAGGTCGACGGCAACCTCGAACGCCAATATCGAGCACGAGCGCGAGGTGGCGATCTTCGACATTCTCGAAGGAAACTCATTCGCGCTCGAAGGGCGCGACGACGGCCCCTACGCGCTCAACCTCGGCATCGTCGAGGATCGGCTGGTGTTCACCGTCGGCGATGAGACGGGGGCGACGCTGGTCACGCACATGCTGTCGCTCACGCCGCTGAAGCGCATCATGAAGGATTATTTCCTCGTGTGCGAAAGCTACTACGAGGCGATCCGCACGGCGCCGCCTTCGCGCATTCAGGCGATCGACATGGGCCGGCGCGGCCTGCACGACGAGGGGAGCCGCGTACTGCTGGAACGTCTCGCCGGCAAGATCACCGTCGATCTCGATACCGCACGCCGGCTCTTCACCTTGATCTGCGCGCTTCACTGGAAGGGTTAGGCCGCATGTCTCGGGAGGTAGGGGGCGGCATCGAGACGAAGACACCGGCGCCACCCGGCGTCGGGCCGGACAAGCAACGCCGCGAGCTTCCCGGCGCGGTGCTGTTCGCCTGCA
>CAYUBZ010000076.1:0-9041 GCA_964443205.1 uncultured Hyphomicrobium sp.
CAAGTGCCGGGGCCGTTCGGGTCGCGCGCGAAACCGCACTTTCATATGTGGTGAGTAGATTGAAATCCCAATTCCGCCGCGCTCGTTCCCGATGCTGCGCAATCGAGGGAACGCGGGCGGGCCCCTCGCGCTTGATGAGGGGGAAAGCAGGTCAGCATGGCGTCCACAGACAAAGCGCTCAGCAGAGCGTCGGCCGGGATCACTCTGGTCCTGCTTGCCGGCATCGCCGTGCTGCCGTTCTTGCCGGCGCACAAAATTGACCGGCCGGCACCTTTGGCCGCGGCTCCCCAGAACGTGCCCCAAGGAGCGCAAACCGATCACGCTACTTCTGCGCCCGAAATCCCGCCGGCCGAGGACGTATGGACGGACGCTGAGCTGGCGGCGGGGCTTCGCGAATGCGTACGGCTGCTGGCCCCCGTTGCGGCCGAGGTCGCGCTTCAGGAGCCTATCAAGCATGGCCAGTGCGGCACGCCAGCGCCTCTGCGTCTGCGC
Organism: uncultured Hyphomicrobium sp.; assembly: GCA_964443205.1. GTDB lineage: Bacteria > Pseudomonadota > Alphaproteobacteria > Rhizobiales > Hyphomicrobiaceae > Hyphomicrobium_A. The sequence goes on from CAYUBZ010000076.1 coordinate 493, forward strand.
AGCGCCGGCACGGTGGCCAAGGTCAGGCTCGATCCGGCGCCGGAGATGAACTGCCGGCTTGCGGCGCGATTGACGCGCTGGGTCGACACCGTGCTGCAGCCCGCCGCGCGCCAGGTCTTGGGATCGCCCATCACGCGGATCGTGGGCGCTTCGTCCTATGCGTGCCGCAACATTTACAACAGGCCCGAAGGCCCGCTGAGCGAGCACGCCACGGGCAGCGCCGTCGACATTGCCGCATTCGTCACCGCGGACGGGCGGACCATCAGCGTGGCGAAAGGCTGGGGCCCGACCGAGCGCGACATTGCCGAAGCGCAGAAAAAGATCGCGGAAGCCGCCAAGGCCGCCGCCAAGAAGCAAAAGGGCGGAAAGAAGCCGGGCAAGGACCCCGACCCATCGATTGAAACCGCGGCGAAGAAGGCTCGCGCCAAGGAGCAGGGCAACGTGCACAAGACGGGTTTCAAATCCGACGGTCGTCAACCCTTGGTGACGGCCACGGCCAGCGTCAAAGCCGCCACGACGACCGAGTCCACCTTCTTGAAGCGCTTGCATCGGGAGGCCTGCGGCATGTTCGGAACGGTGCTGGGACCGGAGGCCAACGAGGCGCATCGTGACCACTTCCACCTCGACGTGAAAGAGCGCAAACGGCACGGGGTGTGCCATTAACCGACGCCGGGACCGGGGCCCCTCGGGGGCGACCGGCCCGACGTACACCATTGACGGACCATCGGCCGGATGGTGTACCAAGGAGCGATGGAGCAAGCTGCCCCGCGCCCAATGCTGATGAGCCTGCCGAACGTGCTGACGTACGGGCGCATCATCGCCGTACCGGGTCTTGTTGCGTGTCTCTTTTTCCTGGAAGGCGACGTGGCACGCTGGTCGGCGTTCTCCTTGTTCGTGCTCGCCGGCGTGACGGATTGGCTCGACGGGTATCTGGCCCGCATGTGGGCGCAGCAGTCGACGCTGGGGCGCATGCTCGACCCCATCGCGGACAAGCTTCTGGTCGGCGCCGTCCTGATGATGCTGGTGCACGACAACACGATCACCGGCTGGTCGATCTGGGCTGCCATCATCATTCTGGTACGCGAGATTCTCGTCTCCGGCCTTCGCGAATTTCTGGCCGAGCTCAACGTCAAGGTCCACGTCACCCAGCTCGCGAAGTGGAAGACGACGATGCAGATGATCGCGCTTGCCGTGCTGCTCGCCGGGCCGGCTGCCGAGAAGATCGTCCCCGGCATCATGATCGGCGGCCTGGTGCTGCTGTGGATCGCGGCTCTGCTTACCCTTTGGACCGGCTATGACTATCTGAAGGCCGGAGTGGTTCATGCCATGGAACGCTAGATTTTCATGAGCGAGATCGGCCCGCGAAACATGAAGCTTCTCTACTTCGCTTGGGTGCGCGAGAAAGTCGGCCGCAGCGCCGAGGAGATCGTGTTGCCCGATGGCGTGGCGACCGTGGCCGACGTGGTCGGCTGGCTCAAGACAAGAGGTCCGCAGTTCGACGAGGCGTTCGCGCGTCCCGAGCTGATACGGGCTGCCGTCGACAAGGTGCACGTGAAGCCGGCCGCCTCCATCGCCGGCGCGCATGAGATCGCCTTCTTCCCTCCCGTCACCGGAGGCTGACCGCATGGCCGTCAGAGTGCAGCGGGAGGATTTCGACATCGCGGCGGAGGTCGCGCGGCTGACCGCCGGGCGCACCGACATCGGCGCCATCGTCACCTTCACGGGCCGCGTGCGCGCCGACGCGGGGCAGCTTGCCGCGATGACGCTCGAGCACTACCCCGGCATGACGGAGGCGGAGCTCATCCGCATCGAGGCCGAGGCGCAGGCGCGCTGGCCGCTGCAGGCGAGCCTCGTGGTGCACCGGGTGGGGGAGCTTGCGCCGGGCGACAACATCGTCCTCGTGGTCACCGCCTCCGCGCACCGGCAGGCGGCGTTCGAGGCGGCGGGCTTCCTGATGGACTACCTCAAGACGCGGGCGCCCTTCTGGAAAAAGGAGACCTCCGCGTCGGGCGAGAGCACTTGGGTCGAGGCTCGCCAGGGCGATGAAAACGCCGCCCGGCGCTGGAGTTGAGACGGTCGCTGCCCCCGCGGACCGACCTGCATCGCCAACTGCGTTAGCAATCCGTTAACGATTTGGCGGCGATAACCCTAACAATGCCTGAAGACGACCCGGAAAACGCCATCATCTCAGGCGACCTATGACAGTCCCGCGTACTTCGACTTTGTATCGCGTAACAACGGGGGTTCGACGTCATGGTTCACGGCTTGCCGTGGCAGATCAGCCGCGGGATTCTCATTGCGTTAACCCTGGCTTGCGCGCACGCGCCGCTTCAGGCTCAGACCCTGGCCGCGGCAAGTCCGGCGTACGAGGGCGCGCGCGCGCCGTCCGCGGAAGGCAAGCTGCTTGGCAACCAACAGCGCACCCGCTTTCTGGTTGGGCTGCCCGAGTCGACGGAATTTCAGGTCTTTTCGCTCCGCAACCCCAATCGGGTGGTCGTGGAGCTGGGTGAGGTCAAACTCGGCCTGCCGCAGCAACCCAAGGGCCAGCCCGTAGGCCTCATCAAGTCCTTCCGTGCCGGGGTCTCGGCCGCGAAGCGCTCGCGCATCATCATCTATGTCACCGAGCCCGTCATCGTCGCGAGCGCAAAGATCGGCAAGTCCAAGGATGGGCGCCACCACCAGCTCACCGTCGAGATCGTGCCGTTCGGGCCGGTCACCGGGAGCATCGGCGCGCTCATCGACAGGGTCGCGCATGTCGACAGCGGCGACAGCAAGCCCATCCCGCCGCCGATGTTCTCGCTGGGCGCCGCTGGACTGCAGCCGCCGTTGCCCAGACCCGCCGTGTCGCCCGAGGTATTGGCGGAGAAGGCCTTCAAACCCGTTATTGTCATAGACCCCGGACACGGCGGGCGCGACTCGGGTGCGGAGAAGAACGGTGCGGTGGAAAAGGACATCGTGCTGGCGTTCGGCAAGATTCTCGCCGAAAAGCTGAAAGCGACCGGCCGATTCAAGGTTCTGATGACGCGCGATAAGGACGTGTTCGTGCCGCTCGGCGAGCGCGTGGCCTTTGCCGAGCGCCACAAGGCGAACCTGTTCATCGCCGTGCACTGCGACTATGCCGATACGGGCGGCAGGGCCAACGGGGCCACCATCTACTCGTTGCGGGACTCCGTCGCCGATCGCCTGCGCCGCTCCGCCAAGGGCGAGCTGTCCAGCAACCTTCTGTCGGCCGACGAAGTGGACGCCGTCAAGCAGGCGAGCGGCAACGTCGACGCGGTGCAGGCCATCCTCGCCGATCTCGCCGCCCGCGAGGTCGATGTCACCAGCAATCGCACCAGTGCCTTTGCCCGAACCGTCATTGAGAAGATGGGCGCCAGCACCAACATGCGGGACGACCCTGACAAGCAGGCGGGGTTCCGCGTACTCAAGACGGCGCAGTTCCCCTCCGTGCTGATCGAGCTCGCCTACGTCACCAACAAGCAGGATGCCAAGAACCTGCAGTCCGATGTGTGGCGCGACAAGGTGTCGGACTCGATCATGACGGCGGTCGACAACTACTTCTCCAACCAGTTGGCGCAATTGCCGATGTGACGAGCATCGGCCGGCCCTGACGCAATGAGGCCGGTCCTCTTCGGACCGGCCTCGTTTGTTGTGGCCAGATTAGGTCGCACTCCCGCGCCGGCTAGATCCCCGTCAGGCTATACTCGGAGGACGCAGCCGTTTTTGGCGCCAGAGCAAGATGAGCATCCATTCCAATTCGAGCCGAAGCGAGCGAGCGACGCACGAACCTGAAGACACGGCGTGTGGGACCTTCTCTCGATGAAGGCGCTTCAGCATTTGCCACTCCATCTTCCAGTGTGTGCCGCGCCCAGTGCCTGCACGTCTCGACCGACTTGGCGATCATCACGACGCATCGGCGTGCCGGCCGGGGCAGGTCCGGCGCGCTGACGATGGGGATCGGAGAGTGCAGGTGGATGCGGTGGTCGCGGACAGTGTTCGGCGGAGGCCGTAAGATGCAGCCGTCAGACGCTCCCTCGGGCGGCCCTGTCCTTGCCCGCCACGCGTCCGACCGGCCATAGTCGCCAGTCGTTTGAAAGTCCTGGCTCAGAGACGACAAGGGCGTCACGCCCTCCTTCTCTGACGCGCACTTGAGAATCTTAGCTCCGGCAAGGAGCTAAAGAGAGGTTCGGCCCCCTCGCACGTTGCAGACTAGATGATTCGTCCACAGGTTTGGTGGTCGGCGGGATAAAAATTTCATGCCGTGTCGGCGGCCTTGCTAAGGATTCCGCGTCGGGCATAGGTGGAGACCCGCACTTTTCCTTTTCTGAGACATACTGCAGTTTGGGCGAATCAAAGAGGAGAGGAACCGGCATGAGTCGATATTCCCTGATCGCTCTTGCGCTGATGCTGGCCGCTTCGCCGGCGCTGGCGTGCACGGGCAAGTCGGTGCATCTGGAAGGCGACTTCAAGACAGGTGCGCTGGGTTGGGGGCAGGAGGATGCACACTTCAAGGTGACCGGGGGCGAGGCCGTCGTCACGCCCGAGCCGGGGACGCAAACCGCGCGCTGGGAGACAGGCGTCTCTCTCACCGACCTCGATGCCTGTGTGACCGTCGCGATGCCGGCGACCACGACCGATGAGTCGAGAACCTACGCAGGTCTTCTGTTCTGGCTCACCGACAAGGACAACTTCTACGAGGTCGTCGTCGCGCCCAATGGACTCTTTACGGTCGCTCGCAAGTTCCGCGGCAAGATCACGGCGACAGCGCCCGTCTCCTGGACCAAGACCAAGGCCTTGAAGCTCGGCCCCAACGAGAAGAACACCTTGCGGGTTACGCTCGAGGGGCAAACGGTCACCATCAGAATCAACGACACCGAGGTAGCCCGCTTTCGCGGTCAGGCGCCCGAGGGGCCGAGCCATATCGGCTTGGTGGCCGCGTCGGCACCCGGCACGGCCGACAGCTGGCGCATGTCGGATTTGAAAGTCACCAACCCGTCCGCGCCCCCCGAGAGTGAAACGTCCAGCGCCGCGCCGGAGATCTCGACCGGCACGGTCGCCTCGGCGCCTGGATGCGCCGACGGCAAGGTTCTCTTCGAGGACGGTTTCAAATCGCACGATCCGACCTGGGGCCCAAAGGATGCGCGGCTCAAGATCTCCTCGGGCGAAGCGGTCTTCAATCCCGTGCCGGGCACGCGGACCTTCCGATGGAACCGGGGGTTCGTCTTCGATGACGTCGATGCGTGCGCGACCGTCCGTTTGGCCAAGGCGACGACCGATCCGACCTCGAGCTATGCGGGCCTGATGTTCTGGGTCGAGGACAACCGCAACTATTATCAGGCCGTCATCGCGCCCAATGGCTACTTCACGGTGGCGCGCGTCGTCGATGGGAAGGTCCAATCCAAAAGGCCGGTGGAGTGGACCAAGCTCGATGTCGCCGAGACCGGGGCGAAGGAGAAGAATACGCTGAGGGTTGTCTCCAAAGGCGACCGGGTCGAGCTTTCGGTCAACGGCAAGCAGGTCGCCGCCTTCAAAGGCGAGCCGCCCGGCCGCCCAAGCTACATCGGCATGCTCGCGGCATCCGCGTCGAGCAGGAAGGGCGACACCTGGTCGATCACCGACTTCAAGGTGACCGCTCCGCAATAGTCCCTAACGGAGGCGCCCCGACCGAGCCGCCGCGGCGGCTCAGCTAGTCTCGGCGGTTGCCGTGGCCTTTGCGGCGTTCTGCACAGCCTTCTGCACCTTCTCGAAGGCGCGCACCTCGATCTGCCGGATGCGCTCGCGCGAGACGCCGAACTCGGTGGAGAGATCCTCGAGCGTTGCCGGGTCGTCGGTCAGCCGCCGCGCCTCGAAAATGCGCCGCTCGCGATCATTGAGCGCCGACAGCGCATTCGAGAGATAGCTCCGGCGCTGGTCGAGCTCCTGGGACTCGCCCAGCTGATCCTCCTGGCTCGGGCCGTCGTCGACGAGCCAGTCCTGCCACTCGCCGGCCTCGGCGTCGGCGCGCACGGGCGCATTGAGCGAGGCATCCCCGCCCAAGCGGCGGTTCATCGACACGACATCGGACTCGCTCACGCCGAACCTGCGGGCGATGGTCTGGACCTGGTCGGGGCGCAAGTCGCCCTCGTCCAGCGCCTGCAATTGGCTCTTGGCGCGCCGCAAATTGAAGAACAGCTTCTTCTGCGCGGCGGTGGTGCCCATCTTCACGAGACTCCACGAGCGCAGGATGTATTCCTGGATCGAGGCGCGGATCCACCACATTGCATAGGTGGCGAGGCGGAAGCCCTTGTCGGGGTCGAAGCGCTTGACGGCCTGCATCAGGCCCACGTTGCCTTCGGAGATGACCTCGCCGATCGGCAGTCCATAGCCGCGGTAGCCCATGGCGATGCGCGCGACGAGACGCAGGTGCGACGTCACGAGCTTCTCGGCCGCGTCCTGATCCGTATGCTCCTGCCAGCGCTTGGCCAGCATGAATTCCTCGCCAGGTTCCAGCATGGGAAACTTGCGGATGTCCTGTAGGTAGCGCGACAGGCCCATCGAGCCTTGCGCAATCGTCGGAAGCTTTGTCGCCATGACCTCGACCACTGCCATTTCCCGCTTGAGCGAGGAATGGTCCCTCTTGTCCTTTCGTCCAGCGCGGTCCTGCCGCGAGCGGGCACGCCTGGCATGCGATGCCCCGCTACCCTTAAACGTGCGGGGCCAACCGTTTCCGTTGCTCGCCGCCTCGCGTGCCATCGTGCATCCTTCAACTATACGTCAAACTCCGGCGACTTGTTGCACGCGACCTATGAGCGCCGGGCAAAGCTGCGTTGCCGGCCGCGGCGGATCGGCGCGGGCGGTGCCTAGAGCAAGCCCGGAAAGGGGGGTTTAGTTCCAAGCGACCCCGCATCGTTCGTGCCCCGACCGAAGCTCAAATTCCGCTTTAGCGCGCCACGACTTAACGGCAAAGCAGCAGGCGCCCCCAATTGCGCAATGGCGCTAATGGATGCTTTCGCAAACTGCACAGCTTTTCGACTAATGCGCCGGCTCCAGCACGGCAATGAGGTCGGCAATGTCGCGGGGTAACGGGCTTGTGAAGCGGAGCTTCTTACCCGTCACCGGGTGCTCGAAGCCGAGCTCGGCCGCGTGCAGCGCCTGCCGTCCCAGCCTGTGCAGCGCCTCTTGGGCCGTCTCCCCGAGCGTCTGGGCCTTGGCCTTGAATCCGCTGCCGTAAACAGGATCGCCGACCACTGGATGTCCGAGATGGGCGAGGTGCACGCGGATTTGATGGGTGCGCCCGGTCTCGAGCCGCAATCTCAGAAGCGAGATGGTGCCGGCGGCACGCGTGCCGAACGTCTTGAGTACCTCGTAGTGGGTGACGGCGCGACGGCCGGAGTCTCCCTTCGCCACTGCGATCTTGGTGCGGTTCACCGGGCTGCGGGTAAGCGGCGCATCGATGGTGCCGCGCGGGCGCAGGGGCTTGCCCCAAACGAGAGCCAGATAGGCGCGCTCCATGTGTCCGTCCGCACCGTGCGCGGCAAACTGGGCGCTGAGGCCCTTGTGGGCCGCGTCCGTCTTGGCGACGACCAGCAGGCCGGAGGTTCCCTTGTCGAGGCGATGCACGATGCCGGGCCGTTTCACGCCGCCTATTCCGGAAAGGCTGGCGCCGCAGTGTGCGATGAGCGCATTGACGAGCGTGCCCGAGGCATGCCCGGCGGCGGGATGCACGACGAGATGGGCCGGCTTGTCGATGACGATGAGGTGGCGGTCCTCGTAGACGACGTCGAGGGCGATTCGCTCAGGGGCGGGGGCGGCGGGGACCGGCTCGGGCACGTGAACGTCGAAAATGTCGCCCGGTTTGACCCGTTGCGCCCCGTCTCTTATGCTCGCACGCGTCGGCATCGTAACGTTGCCCGAGCGTATGAGCGCTTGAACCTGGGCGCGGCTGAGTTGCTCGATGCGCTCGCTCAGGACTTTGTCAAGACGCCCGCCGGACTCCGCCGGCGTCACTTCGACCCGGATTGGGACTCTTATTGGATGTTTGCGTTGTGACGCCATGGTCTCCGCGACATCTGGATAAGAGGGACTTCCATGCAGGCCTCGGACAGTTACATCGCCGCTCCCGCACAATCCGCGGACGTGCGGCTGCAGCGCACCCTCAAGGTCGTGGTGGTCGCGCTGGCGATCCTGCTGTTTGCAGGTTTAGCGGCGGTTATTGGGCGCGTCATCTATCTCGCGACGCCCTCGACAACGCAACCGGCAACCCCCACGCTGGCGATCCGGCCGGAACAGAGCCTCGAGCTGCCGTTCGGCGCGCAAGTCCGCTCCATCTCGCTGGCCGGGAACCGGTTGGCTGTGCACTATGATGTGGGAGCGTCGGCCGGGATCGCGGTGCTCGACTTGCAGAGCGGTCGGCTGGTCACCAACGTGGCGATCGAGCCGAAGCGGCCCGGCAAGTAGCGGGCGGGCCCGTCCCCACACGCTCGCTTCGCAAAGAAAGGCTTGATTGAAGGGTCCCGCCTCCCATATAGGTTCGCTCTTGCGCTGTCCCGTTCGTCTAGTGGCCTAGGACA
>CAYUBZ010000077.1:0-9010 GCA_964443205.1 uncultured Hyphomicrobium sp.
GCCGGCAACACCTCGCCGGTCACGACATTGTGCCAACGATGACCGGCCAAGGGTTCCGGCAGCTCGAGACGGGTGTCGCCCCAGCGGTCGCGCGGCACCAGCGGGATGCGCTCGCCATCTAGCAATTCCAGGCATGCCCGCGGAGCGATCGTGACGACAGCCTCGCCACCCGCAACGCGCGCAAACGCCACCGCGTGAGCGGCGGCGGCACCCTGCAGTGAGAGCGGCACGTAATCGCCGCCGGCAAAGAGAGCCTTCGTCCTATGCCGCAGCTTCAGGCCGGCCTCGATGAGGCGCATCTTGACGGCACCGGAGCGCCAATCGGAAAGCAGCGCCGTTGTCTCCGCTTCGCCGATCGTCCTCTGGAGCGACTGGCACCGATCGAAGTCGACGGGCCGGCGGTTGTCGGGATCGACGAGGCTCAAGTCCCAAAGCTCCGACCCCTGGTAGATGTCGGGGACGCCGGGGGCGGTCAGCTTGATCGCCGTCTGCGACAGACTATTGAGTGCGCCGGCAAGGAATACCGGCGTGCACGCCGCAACGAAGTCCTGCAGGAACGCTTTTGAGCGCGCCGGGTCGAGCGCGGCGCGCGTGAAACTCTCGATCGCGTCCTCGTAGGCGGCATTCTGTGCCGTCCAGCTCGTGTACACCTTGGCCTCGCGCACCGCCTTCAGCATGAACTGGGCCATGCGCTGTCCAAGCTCCGTCAGGGGCCCCGCGTCGTCGAGGGCGAGGCCGGGCGGCCAGGCGCCGGCGAGCGCCTGATAGAACATCCACTCCACCTCGGGATTTGGCGTCGTCAGCCCGTCGACGCTTTGGCGCAGGCCGACGTTGAGGCCCGCCCAGCGGTTCACCGCAGCGGCCCAAAGCTCTGGCATCTCGCTCAGCGCGTAAAGGCGGGCGCGGGCATCCTCCCCACGCTTGGTGTCATGCGTCGAGGAGGCGCTGAGCCCGGCCGGCTGACGGCGCAGGCGGTCTGCCATCGCTGCATGAAATTCGGCCAAGGGCGCCCCGAAGCGATTGGGCTCGCCGCCGACCTCGTTGAGCGCGATCAGGCGGTTGTAGCGATAGAACGTCGTGTCCTCGAGCGCCTTGGCCATCACCGGGCCGGTCGTCTGCTGGAAGCGCGTGGCGAACTCCAGCGCGGACGCCTGCTCCTCCGGCGATTCGAAATCGAGCTCCAAAATGCGCCGCAGGAAATCGATCGCCTCCTCGTCCTCGACCTCGCGCGCTGCCTTTGCCTTGGCCGCCGCGGCTTCGAGGATGGCGCGGTCTTCCGCTTGTGCGCCGGAAACGTCCACGTAGGTGCGGTAGACGGGCAGCGCCGCGGCAAGCTCGATGATCGCCCGGCGCAGCGTGTCGGTGCCCAGATCGCGCGTCGCCAGCTGGCGCACGGCGAGCGCACCCGCCATGTCCTTGAGGTGCTCCAGCTCGCCGGCGAGGTTGCGGATGAGGATGCGCCGCTTCGCAGCAAGGACCATCGCTTCGAAATCGACGTCCTCCTGCAGAAACGCACTATAGGCGCGGGTCATGCCCGCTTCCCCGCTCGAATCGACCAGCAGGTCGGCGAGGTCCCTGATGAACTCGTAGCCCGTCGTGCCGGCGATCGGCCAGTCTGAGCGCAGCGCCTCGCCGGCGCCCAAGATCTTCTCGACCACGATGTAGAGCGGTTCGAGCACGCCGAACGTCTTCTGCAGGCGCTCCAGATACCCTTTGGGATCGGCGAGGCCATCAATGTGATCGAGGCGCAGACCCTCGACACTGCCGGCGTTGAGAAGCTCGCCGAGGCGGGCGTGCAGCTCCTCGAAGGCCCGGGGGCGCTCCACCTTGAGGCCCACCAGATCGGCGATCTCGAAGAAGCGGCGGTAGGTCAGCGTCTCGCGCGCCGCGCGCCAATGCGTGAGCCGCCAAACCTGCATCTCGTGCAGGTCGTGAAGCGCGCCCACGTCCTGCACGACGTCCGCGAGCGCCTGCCGTATTGCATCGAGGATCGCCTTCTCCTGCGCGGCCGTTGCCAGCTCGGTCTTGAGCTCGGACGAGGTCTCGGGCGTGGCAACGGCAAAGCGGCGCGCCCATTCGCTGAAATCGTCGCCCTGTGCGCGGGTGAGCACTTGGGCGTAGGACGTGGGCGTCAGAGGCAGCTTGAGGCCGCGATAGGTGAGCGTCAGACCGCCGTCGTGCTCGTCGAAATGCAGGCCGAACTCTCCCGCCTCCAGCGCATGACCGTAGCTCGTCGCCAGCGCTGGAACGAGCAGCTTGGGCGCCGACCAGTCGATGTCGAACAGCTGCGCGCAGTCGCTGGCCACGCCCCACTCCAAGACCTCGCGCCAGTAGGGATTGCGCGGCGAGGCGCTCATGTGATTGGGAACGAAGTCGAGAAGGAGTGCGATTCCCTCCTCGCGGAAGGCGGCGACCATGCGCTCGAAGCCCTCGTCGCCGCCGAGGCTGGTGTCAATCACCCGGTTGTCGACGACGTCGTAGCCGTGGGTGGAGCCCGGCTCGGCCTGAAAGATGGGCGAGGCGTAGAGGTGGCTGATCCCGAGCCGTGCCAAATAGGGGGCGAGCTTGGCCGCCCGCTCGAAGGTCATGCCATTGCGGAATTGCAGCCGGTAGGTCGCGGACGGCGTGATCATGGGGTGCGCGGGCGCTCCTGGGCGAGAGCTCGCGTAATATCCTGAAACAGCGCCGTGGTGGAGATCTCGCTGAGATCAATCGGCAGCTTGCGGCGCCAATTGGGGTGCTCATCCACCGTGCCGGGCACGTTGGCCTGGTCCGCCATACCGACCAAGTCCTCGACCTGGACGGCCACGAGGCGCGAGGACGCTCTGGCAAGCAGCGCATGCGCGGCCACGCAGACCTCGGCCGGCAGCGCCTCCGGACACGGTGCCGTCCCGTTCAAGACGGCATCAAAGCCGGCCGGCAGCAGGCCTGCGGCCTGCAGCGCGCCCAGCAAGAGGATGCGATCGCGGGTGCGGGCTGCGCGCATATTCGCGGCGTTCTCAGACGACGAGAGCCCCGACCGCTCCCGCTCGTCGATGTCGCTCCCGCGCCACCAGCCTTTGAGCGTCGGCAGATCGTGCGTAGAGAGGCAGGCGAGCGCCTTGTGGGAGTAAGCCTGGGGCATCCGAAAGGCGCCGTCCGCCTCCCGCTCGAAATAGAACACGCGGTAGCCCTGGATCTCCACGTCGCTCATCACCTCGCGAAAGCCCGGCGGCACCGTGCCCAGATCCTCCCCGATCACGATCGCGCGGTCTTCCCGGGAGACCAGCGCCAAGCGGCGAAGCATGTCGCCCATGGGAAAGCGGACGTAGGTACCCTCGGTGGCGCGCGCGTCGCCGGGGATCCAATAAAGGCGCGTCAACCCCATGGCATGGTCGATGCGCACGGCGCCGGCACAGCGCATGAGCGCGCGCAGCATCGCTTCGAACGGCTCGAAGTGGCGGGTCTTTAAAGCGGCCGGCGCCAGCGGCGCAAGACCCCAGTCCTGCCCATTGTCATTGAACATGTCGGGCGGGCATCCGATGCGGGCCCCGTCGACGACGGTCCCCGGTTGCGACCACGTATCGGCGCCGTCGGGGGCGACGCCGACCGCCAGATCGAGATAGAGGCCGATGCGCATGCCGGCGGCCTTGGCCCGTTCCTGCGCCCGCCGCAACTGGGTCTCGGCGACCCATTGCAGCCACTTGTGAAAGGTGATGCGCCCCGTGTTCTCCCGCTCGAAGAGCCGCACCACATGGCTGTCGAAGTGGCGATAGGACTCCGGCCAGGTGTGCCAGCCGCTGTGATGCCCGCGGGCGACGAGCGCCTCCGACAGCGCCTCATAGAGGGCGAACCGTTGCAGCGCGCTCCCACGCGCGATGCAAAAGTCTTTGAACGATCGTGCGGCCGCGTCGCCGGGGCGCCGCCGGCTCAAGGCGCAGAAGCTGCGGTAGGCGGCCTCGAATGCCGGCCGCTTGAGGCGCGCCACTTGCTGGTAGTCGACGAGCTTGGCGGCGCGGGCTGACTGGACTTGGGCTCCGGCCGCCGCAGCGGCCGGCCCCAGACGATCGACCGCGATGTAGAAAGGATTGAGGAACAACCGGCTCGACGGCGCATAGGGGCTGTAGCGGCCCGCTTCGGCATAAAAGAGCGCGTGCAGCGGGTTGACGCCGACAAAGTCGGCACCGGCTCGCGCCGCTATCTCGGCCAGCTGGGCCAGATCCTCGAAATCTCCGATACCAAGATTGCGCGCCGACCGGACGCCGTAGAGTTGACACGTCACGCCCCACACGCGCCGCTCGCTGAGCCAATCGGGCATGAAGCACCGCGCGTCGTGGGGAGCGGCAGCGTCGTTGGGCTCGAGCGGCGGCGCCGACCTGAGGCTCGCCTCGATCTCGTTGTCGTTCGCTGCCGCGACACCCATGGCGTGCAACACCTCACGCTTGGTGTCGTCACTGACGATGCAGGTCTCGCCGCGCTCGCTGATAAAGCTGAGCTCGATGCCGTAGGCCTGCGCCAGACGGTCCAGAGCCTCGCTCATTGCGGCCCTCCGGCCCGGACGACGACCGACCAGGGCGGCAGCGTGCCCGAGCGCAGGGCGGCCTCGCACCCGGCCGCGCTCTCGTAGACGAGCCGTCCGGCCGCGCGCACTCCCTCCGGCACGGCGGATGCACCGGTCCAGCCCGCGCTGCCGAGACAGGCGAATAGGACAAGATCGCCGTCGCCGAGGTGCCACGTGACGGCGAGACCGGTCGCATCGGCGGCGCGCACCTTGCCGGCATTCCCTTCGATGCCGGCGAGTCGCGGTACAATCTCGCGGCGCCTGATGTCCAGCAAGCGCGTCACCAGTTCGAGCCGCTCGCGGTGCGGGGTCTGACCGGTCTCGGTCCAGTCGAGCTTCGAGGCCTCGAACGTGCGCAACGCGTTGGGGTCGGGGATGCGCTCGCGGTTCTTGGGATCGCGGAAGCTCTCCCAGCGGCCAAACTCATTGCGCCGGCCCTCGCGCACCTGCCGCGCCAGCTCGCCGTGAAAATCGGTGAAGTAATAGAAAGGCCGCGTCTCGCCCCACTCCTCGCCCATGAAGATGAGTGGAATGTGGGGGCTGAGCAAAAGGATCGCCGTCAACGCGTCAACCGCCTCGGGCGGCGCGAGACACCCAAGGCGCTCGCCGAAGGCGCGGTTGCCGACCTGGTCGTGGTTCTGCAGGCAATCGATGAACGCCGTCGGCGGCAGCCCGGCGCTCGGCTCGCCGCGCTGAGCGCCGTCGCGAAACGGCGACGGCTCGCCCTGGTAGATGAAGCCTTCTGCAAGTGCGCGCGCGAGCTTGGCCACGGGCTCGCGCGTGTAGTCTTGGTAGTAGCCGTCCGCTTCACCGGTCGCGATCACGTGGGTCGCGTGATGGAAATCGTCGTTCCATTCGCCCGTGTAGTACTTGGGCACGCCGTTGGTGCGCTCCAGCAGAAACGCGACGTTGCGGTCGTCCTCGGTCGTCAGGTGCACGTGGCGGTCCTTGACTCGTTTCTGCACTGTCGTCGCAATCTCTTCGAGCAGCGAAGGTTTTGAATCGTCCTGGATCTGGTCGACGGCGTCGAGGCGCAGGCCGTCGAAGCGGTACTCTTCGAGCCAATAGAGCGCGTTCTCGATAAAGAAGGCGCGCACGGGGGCGCGATCGTAGGCGATGGCCACACCCCACGGCGTGTGACGCTGCGGATTGAAGAAGTCGGGCGCGTAGGCGTGCAGGTAGTTGCCGTCCGGGCCGAAGTGATTGTAGACCACGTCGAGAAAGACCATCAGCCCGCGCGCGTGCGCCGCATCGATGAGGCGCTTGAGCGGCTCAGGGCCGCCATAGGCCACGTGCGGCGCGTAGAGAAGGACGCCGTCGTATCCCCAGCCGCGGGTGCCCGAGAACTGGGCGATGGGCATGAGCTCCACGACCGTCACGCCGAGCTTTACCAGGTCGTCGAGCTTGCTCTCGATGCCGGCGAAGGTGCCCTCGGCGCTGAAGGTGCCCGGGTGCAGCTCATAGATGACAGCCTCCTCCCATGGGCGGCCGCGCCAATCGGTGCACTGCCACGCGTAGGCACGCGGATCGATGAGCCGCGAGGGGCCGTGCACGTCGCGCCGCTGGGCGCGCGCGGCCGGATCGGGCACGCGCATGCCGCCGGGAAGCTGGAACAGATAGCTGCCACCGATGCCAACGAGGTCCGTTATGAGCTCGAACCAGCCGTCCGATGATCGCGCCATCGGCTGTGCCTTACCGCTCGGCACGGCGAGAAGCGAGAGCTTGTCGAGCGCGGGCGCCCAAAGGCGAAACCGCGCCCCGCCGCCGGGAAGGACCTCGGCCCCCCACGTCCGCTCCACCGCGTGGCGCTCACCCATCAGCGCTCCGCCTCGTAGACCAGCAGCGCGCGCGCGGGCATCGTCAGCGTCGCCCCGGGGGCCACGGGGGGCCCGTCGGGCTCGATGAGACCCAGCGCGGTATCGACCTTCAGCCTCCAGCCCAAGGCGCCCTTGAGTGTCGGCAGCTTGAAGCGGACATCCTCGTAATGGGCGTTCAGAAGCATGCACAGCGGCAGCTCCTCGGTTCCGCACAGCATGAGCCCGATGCACTTGGACAGCCCGTTGTTCCAGTCCGCTTCGGCCATCTCCTTGCCGTCGGGGCGGAACCAGGTGGCGTCCTTGGTGCCATCGCTCGCCACCGCAACACCATGCAGGAAGTGGGTTTGGCCAAGCAGGGGCAAGCGCTTGCGCAGGGCAATGAGCCGGGCGGTGAAGTCGAAGAAGGCCTCATCGCGCGCGCCCATGCCGCTCCAATTGAGCCACGAGGTCTCGTTGTCCTGGCAGTAGGCGTTGTTGTTGCCGCCTTGCGTGCGCCCGACCTCGTCGCCCATGAGGATCATCGGCGTGCCCTGCGAGAGCACCAACGTGGCCATCAGATTGCGCCGCATGCGGTCCCGTAAATCGAGGATCGTTACGTCGTTGGTCGGGCCTTCGTGTCCGCAGTTCCAACTGCGGTTGTCGTCGTGGCCATCCTTGTTGTGCTCGCCGTTGGCTTCGTTGTGCTTGCCGTCGTAGGCGACGAGATCGGCCAGCGTGAACCCGTCGTGTGCCGTGACGAAGTTGATGCTCGACCACGGGCGCCGGCCGCGCCTGTCGAAGATGTCCGCCGAGCCTAAGAGCCCGCTCGCCATCTTCGGCAGAACGTCCTGATCACCCTTCCAGTAGCTGCGAACGTCGTCGCGGTAGCGGCCGTTCCATTCCGCCCATCCCGGCGGAAAGCCGCCGAGGCGATAGCCGCCGGCACCGATGTCCCAGGGCTCGGCGATCAGCTTCAACTGCGACAGCACGGGATCCTGAAGCACCGCGTCGAAGAACCTGGCGTTGCCTTCGAACTCCCGGCGCTCGCGCCCCAGCGAGCTTGCAAGATCGAAGCGGAAGCCGTCGACATGGCATTCCTCGGCCCAATAGCGCAGCGAATCCATGATCATCTGCAGGACGCGGGGATGGAATTGATTGATGGTGTTGCCGCAGCCGGTGGTGTCGAAATAGTAGCGCTTGTCGTCGGCCAGCATGTAGTAGCTGGCGTTGTCGATGCCGCGGAAGGAGAGCGTTGGCCCGAGCTGACTGCCTTCCGCGGTATGATTGTAGACGACGTCGAGGATCACCTCGATCCCGGCCTCGTGCAGGCGGTGCACCATGTGGCGGATCTCGCTGACGTCGCCGCCGTTCGACGTGTAGCGGGGTGCGGGAGCAAAAAAGCACATGGTGTTGTAGCCCCAATAATTCTTGAGGCCCCGATCCACGAGATAGCGGTCGTCGAAGAACGCCTGCACCGGCTGCAGCTCGATCGCGGTCACGCCAAGCTTGACGAGATGGTCGATCGATCGCTGGTGCGCCAAGCCGGCAAAGGTGCCGCGCACCTTAGCCGGCACTTTCGGGTGCCCAATCGTGAAGCCCTTGACGTGCGCCTCGTAGACGATCGTCTCCGCCCAATGCACGTGCGGCCGCTTTTCGTTGCGCCAAGGGAACGGCGGCGTCCAGCGGCTCTCGGCCTCGACGACCACGCACTTGGGCATGTAGCGCGCCGAGTCCCGGTTATCGAAGGATAGATCGGCCTTCTTCGAGCCGATCCGATAGCCGAAGAGCGCGTCGTGCCAGACGATCTGGCCGTGCAGCTCCTTGGCGTAAGGATCGAGCAGAAGCTTGTTCGCATTGAAGCGGTGCCCCTCTTCGGGCGCGTAGGGCCCGTAGACGCGAAGGCCGTAGAGCTGCCCGGGACCGATGCCCCGCACGTAGCCGTGGTAGACCTCGTCGGTGTACTCGGGCAGCTTGATGCGCACCGTCTCGCGGATGCCGTCGCTGTCGAACAGGCAGACCTCGACGGCTTCCGCATTCTCCGAGAAGACTGCGAAATTGACGCCATTGCCGTCGTATGCGGCGCCTCGGGGGTAGGGCAGGCCCGGCTCCACGTCGAAGACGCCCCGGCTCATGCGGCACCCCTAGTTTTGCGCGTGCTCGAGCACGAGCGTCGAAAGGGGCGGCAGGGAAAGCTCGACCGAGAAGGGCCGCCCATGTGCGGGCTCTTCCTGCGCGTCGACGCCCCCGAGGTTGCCGACATTCGAACCGCCGTAGGCGGCGCTGTCGGTGTTGAGCCTTTCGACCCAGCGCCCGCCCCGCGGCACTCCGAGACGAAATCCGTGCCGGACGTTCGGCGTGAAGTTGCAGACGACCACGACCGGCGCGGCCTCGGATCCGCCGTAGCGGATGAAGGACAGCGCGCTCTGGGCCGCGTCGGCAGCATCGATCCAATCGAAGCCGCCCGGCTCGCAGTCGAGCTGGTGGAGGGACGGCGTGGATCGATAGAGTTTGTTGAGATCGCGTACGAGCGCCTGGACGCCGCGATGCGGCGCGTCGGCAAGCAAGTGCCAGTCCAATGACTGATCATGGTTCCACTCGCTCTCCTGGCCAAACTCTCCACCCATGAACAAGAGCTTCTTGCCCGGGTGCGTCCACATGAACCCAAGGTAGGCCC
>CAYUBZ010000078.1:0-8931 GCA_964443205.1 uncultured Hyphomicrobium sp.
AGCGTCGCGCCCGTCGTCGTGATGTCGACGATGATGTCCGCCGTCCCGGCGGCGGGCGTGCCTTCGGTGGCGCCGAGGCTCTCCACGATGCGATAGTCGATGAACCCCTTGGCCGCGAAGAACCGCCGCGTCAGGTTCACGTACTTGGTGGCCACGCGAAAGGGGCGGCCGTGCTCGCGCCGGAAGGCGACGGCCGCCGCCTCCAGATCGCCCACCTCGACCACGTCGACCCAGCAGCGCGGCACCGCGACGACGACGTCGGCGCGGCCGAACCCCAGCGGCTTCAAAAAGGCGACGCGCTCGGACGCGTTGGAAATGTTCTCGCGCACGAGGTCCTCGCCAGTGACGCCCAGGTGCGCGCGCCCGGCGTTGAGCTCGGCGACGATCTCCGAGGACGATACGAACGCCACGTCGACGCCGTCGAGACCTTCGATCTCGCCGCGATAGCCGCGATCGTGGCCGACCTTGCGCAACTTCAGTCCCGCACCGGCCAGGAACTGTGCCGTCTGCTCCATGAGCCGGCCCTTCGACGGCACGGCGAATATCAGGGCAGCGCTCATCGCTTGCCCCCGCGCACGGCCGCCAGCAGGCGCTCGGTGTGGATCGCGCCGCCGACCGCGGGCACGTCGCGCTCCGCGCCGACGGCCTTGAGCAAGCCGTCGTAGCGCCCGCCGCCCGCGACGGGGCTCGCCGGGCCGAGGAACGGCGCCATGACCTCGAAGACGAAGCCCGTGTAGTAGGCGACGTTGCGGCCGAACTCAGCTGAGAATTGCACTTGCCCCATGTCGACGCCGCTCTTCTGCAGCAACGCATTGCGCCGCTCGAAGGCCTCCAGCGCGGCCCCAACGCCCGGCCCGGCTTTGCCGAGCAGCTTGCGCAGTTTATCCGGCGCCTCGGGCGCGCGCGCCTCGACCCCCAGGTAGGCGTCGATCATGTCGGCCGTCGCCTGCTTGAGCGGCTTGGCCTTGGCGTCGGCGGCGATCGCCAGCAGCCCCTCGGTGATCTCAGGTATGGAGCGGACCCCGAGCACGTCGATGCCGTTCTTGTCGAGATAGTCCGCAACGAGGCTTTCCGCGCCGGCGCGGTCGCGCGGATCCAGCGCCTCGATGAGCGCGCGCGGCAGCGCCGCCGACCTGGCGGGACTGGTCGTCAGCCGCTTCAACTCGGCGCGAAAGGCGCCCGCGCGCCAGAAGCTGTGGCGCAGGCGACGGCGCCAGCGCTCGGGCATCTCGGCTGCGTTGAGCACGGCATCGAACAGCCCCAGGTCGCCGATGCGCAAGTTCCAGTCGCGCAACCCCGCCTGCCGCAGTGCGGTCAATACGAGCGTCAACGTGTGCGCCTCCGCCTCCTCGCGGTCCGTCACGCCGAACGACTCGATGCCGGCTTGGCGGAACTCGCGCGGGTGGGCCAGGTCGGCGCCCGACGGCTGAAAACGGAACGCCGGCCCGTTGTAGCAATAGTAGGCCTGTGCGCCCGGGTCGGCGTGGCGCTCCAGGTAAAGCCGGCAGGTCGGCACGGTCAGGTCGGGGCGCAGGCACAGCTCAGCGCCATCGAGGTCGGTAAAGACGTACGTGCGCCCCCGCAGCGCCTCGCCCACCACGTCGAGGAAGACGCCTGCGGGCTGGATGACGGGCGGGGCCACGGCCTCGTGGCCCGCCGCGATGAACACGGCGAGCAGCGTGCGAGCTTGGGCCTCGAGGGCCTCGAAATTGGCCGGCGGCGGCGCGCCCATGATCATTGCGGTCGATCACCAAGGTTAAGGCACGACCTTGTGAAGCAGCACGGGCGGCCGGGCAAGGCCGCCGACGCTTGCCGCGGCCAGAAACTGGGGGCCGGCGCGTTTGACCGGCCCCGGGGCGATGCCTTAGTGACGTTAACAAACTATGATGGCCAGCCTGACCAAGCGCCGTGGGATCTTCGGTTTCTCAAGGGGTCCGAGCATGAAACGCTTCCTCGCCGCGACGGGCTTGGGGCTCATGGCGCTCACCGCCATCGCCGGCACCGCGCCGGCACTCAGTCCGCCGGCACCAGTCCCCGCCACGAACCCGGCGGCGGTGCCGGCGCCGGAGGTCTGGCCCATGCCGGTGGAGGACTTTCTCGCCGGCAATTTCCTGGAACGCGCCGACGTGGTGCTGACGCGGCGCGACTGGGACCTGACCTCCTGGGTCATCCGCTGGGCCACCGGCTCGCCGTTCTCGCACGCGGCCATGGTCTTCACCGGCCCGCAGTTCGAATCCGGCTACACCAACACCTTCGTCATCGAGGCCGGCACCGGAGGGGTCGACCTGACGAACCTGCGCGACTACATCGCGGACAAGAGCTCCTTCCTCGCCATCAAGCGCTTCAAGAAGGCATGGTTCGACGAGCCCAAGCAGGCGCGCGTGCGCGGACTGCTGCTCGACAAGATCAAGGCCACCTACAATTTCTGGGCCATCGGGCACATCCTGCGCAATGTGTGGTTCGGCGTGGAGCGCACCGTGCGCGGCGACAAGGGCACGATCCGCAAGTTCCGCGAAAGGGAATGGGACGCACCCAACGAGTACATCTGCTCAGGGCTCGTGCAGATCGGTTTCGTCGAGGCGATCTTGGAATACATCAAGGCCGGCCAGCTTCCGCCCGCCGCCCTCAACGACGTCGTGTTCGAGCCGGTGGCCGCCACCCGGCTGCCGGCGAAGGACGATTGGGGCTACCTCGACCCGGAGTCCTCCAAGACGACAGCCGTGCTGTTCCGCAAGCAGAATTTCGATGCGCTGGAGTCCGTCACGCCCGAGGACCTTGCCGCCAGCGACAAGCTCGCGTGGCTGTACTTCATCAAGAACGGGCTGGTCTACAAGGTCGGCTCGTACGACGAGGCGCGCAAGCTGATGGAAGAGGAGTGAGCGCCGCGCTCAGCGCAGAATATTGCGCTTTTTCTCGGCCGGCTTGACCTTCACGGGCGCGGGCAGGCCTGACACGTGCTGCAGCACTTGCCCCGGGCGGCCCATGCATCCGGCCACGCAGACGATGTCGTCGCGCTTGGCTGCGGCCGCGGCGGCCGACTGCCCCGGCCGTGGAGGCCCGTACACCCTTCGTCCCGTCTTGCCGGTCGTCGGCACGAACGCACCCTCGCGCCCCATGACCCGGCGCGGCAGGATCTGCACGGCTTTTGGCTTGCCGTCGCAACCGGCAACGCAGACCACGACGTACTGATCGGGATGCGCGGCGAGGATGGACTTTACGCGGGGGTTGGAGGCCTGCATGTCCCGGCTGCCGCTGTTCACATCGACGATATCGCCGCCGTCGTCCATGACGACCTCGTCGGCGGCGCGCGCAGCAAATGGTTGCATGAGGTAGAGGGCCGCCATCAGGCCAACGCCCACAAGGAAAGTCCGCCTCAGCGCGCAACTTGACGGGCACGCACCCGCATGCACGCAAGACCCCGGATGCCGCCGCCGCTCCATACGCACGCTACGCTACGCTGCGACCCGCCGGTTACCGGCTGTCGTCCTCTGATCCACCAGAGGAGAGCATCGCAAGCCAAGGTAAACGAATCCCTTCTCGCATGCCTCTAAGGAGCGGGCGGAGCGACATAGCGCCAATAGGGCCCCTTGTCCGTCGTGACGAGCTTGGGCTTCAGGATCCGCTTATCGGGAGGACGCCGGCCGGTCTCGATCAGTTCGCCGATGTCCTTCAGGAGGCTGTTGTTCTGGGCGTAGCCCGAGTGATTGATGGCGAAAGCGTCCGTGCTCGCCGCCGTGACATCGATGGTGTCGACCCCCGGCAGCACCAGCGGACCGCCGGGCGGCACGTCGCCGGCGCGATAGTAGCCCCAGAAGTTGCGCGAGACGATGAGCGCGCGATCGTTGGAGGCTGTGTAGAGCGTGACGCCCTTGGCCAGTCCTTTGATCGCTCGCGCGAGCTGGGCGAAAGTGTCGGAGTCGACGTCGGGCGCGGCGAGGATGACCTGGTTGATGACGACGCCCTCAGGCGCCGACGACTTCATGTCTTTCAGCACGTCCAGCAACGGCTGGTTGCCCATGCTGTGGGCGATGACGCTCACGGCCTTGGCGCCGGTCTCCTTGACGACCATGTCGAGGAAGGCGCGCATGTAGGGCTTGGAGGCGCCGGCGCTCTCCCTGTCATAGGTGTAGCTCGCGACCGCGCCACCAGACGGCCAGCTGTAGACGAACGGCGCGCCGTCGAACTTGAGGTCGTAGGCGATCTGCGCCGTGCGGTAGACGGCATTGTCGAAGGCGGTGTTGTAGCCGTGCACGAACACCAGCGCCTGGTCCTTGAAGCGGGCCGAGCCGGCGAGCCGCTGGCGCACCAGACGCAGGAACTCCGCCTTGGGGAGCTTTTTGATCTCCTGCATGGTGAAGTGCTTGTTGGGATCTTCGGCTTGCTCGTAGATCGTCACGTCGAAGTACGGGATGCGGATCGCCCACGGCCGCTCGATCTGCGGAACCTCGTGGAGCTTGGGTACCGTGACGAGCGCGCGCCCCAGCTCCAGACGGTGGCCGCGATCGGAGCTGTAGGAGAGGCGCTTGGGGTTGGGCTGCTCGGCGCGATCGGTGCCATAGAACACCGGAACGACATCCCACTTCTCCTGCTGTGCTGCCAAGCCGCCCTTCGGCGCCATGCTGGGCTCGGGTGCCCTCGGGGCGTCCTCGCGAGCCGCCGCTGGGGGGCTGGCGGGGGCCGGCCGACCTGCACCGTAGCCAGCCACCGGCGGCGGCCTGCGATAGGCGCGGGCCTTGGACCGCTCCGTGAGCTGGGCCGGCTTTTCTGTCGCGAGCTTTTCTGCCTCTTCTTCGACCTTGCGCCTGGTCAAGGCTTCCTCCGCAAGCCGCTTGGCTTCGGCGACGGCCTTGCTCTTGGCCTCGTAGTCCTCAGTAAGTCGCTTGGTTTCTGGTTGGGCCTTGCGTTTGGTCAAGGCTTCCTCCGCAAGCCGCTTGGCTGCGGCGGCCTCCTTCTGCTTGGCCTCATACTCCTCAGCAAGTCGCTCGGCTTCTGCTTCGGACTGAGCCCTCACCTTGGCCTCTACCGCAGCTCCTGACCCGCCTTCGCGCTTCTCGGACTTCTCAGCGCGCGGCGCCGCGGCCGCCGGCGGCGCCGACGCAGCGGAAGGCTCGGAGGGAATGTCGAATTTGGGCATCGGCTTCGAAGGATCCGAAGCGAGCTGCCGGTCGCGCATGACGAGCGCGCGCTGCATCAGCTGCTTGGCCTCTGCCTGCCGACCCTGCTTCTCGTAGACCTTGCCGAGCTTGTAGAGCGCTACGGCAATCTCTCCGCTGTTGGCATTTTTGGACGTCTCGCGGATCGTCAGCGCCCGCTTCAGCAGCGGCTCGGCATCCGCATAGCGGCTCTGCGCAATTAGAAGCTCGGCGAGCGTCGTGAGCGCCGCCGCGGTCTCCGCGTGCTTGGGCCCATAACGCTTCTCGGTGAGCCGCAGCGCCCGCTCGGCGAGGGGGATCGCCTCGCCCATCTTTCCGGCTTGGCGAAGCTCCTCCACCTTGCGATTGAGCGCATCGATCTCGCTTTGCTTGGGCACGGCCGCGCGTCGGCGCTTGAGCTTTGAGCGCGTCGATTTTTCCGCTTCACCGTAGCTCTGCCATGGCGGCCAGCGGGTCTGCGCCTCGGCGGCGTCGCGCACGCAAACGCAAAGCAGCAGCAGAAGCAGCAGGAACCCAATGGATCCGATCGGTTGGCGCGCGCCCACGGTAGCTTCCTCCGACCCAAAACAGACTGTCCGTCTAATGGCCACATTTCAAAAAACCTGTGACCTCATCAGGGCACGGTGTAGCGCCAGTAGTCGCCCCGGTCGGTGGTGACCAGCTTGAGACTCGGCAGCCGCTGGTCGGGTGGGCGCAAGCCGCTCTGGACCAACTTGCCGATGTCCTGCAGGAGGTCGTTGTTCTCCGCGTAGCCCGAATGGTTAAGAGCAAGAGGGTCGGTGCTCGCCCCGGTGACGTCGATGGTGTCGATGCCGGGCACGATCAGGGGGCCCGTGACCGGCACGTCGCCCGCGCGCGGGTTCTGCCAGAAGTTGCGCGAGATGATGAGGGCCCGGTCGTTGGAGGCCGCATAGAGCGTCATCCCCTTGGCAAAGCCCTCGATCCGTCGCGCCATGTTGGAGAAACTGTCGGCGTCCACGTCGGGCGCGGCGAATATGACCTGGCTGATGACGGTTCCGTCGGGGGAGGCGGACTTCATGTCCTTCAACACCTCCAGGAGTGGCTGGTTCCCCATGCTGTGCGCGATGACGCTGATCGATTTGGCGCCGGTCTCCTTGACGACGAGCTCGAGAAACTGCCGCAGATAGGGCTGGGCGGCCTCGGCGCTTTCGCGGTCGTAGGTGTAGCTCGCAACGGCACCGCCGGAGGGCCAGCTGTAGACGAAGGCGGCCCCATCGAACTTGAGGTCGTAGGAGATCTGCGCGGTCCGATAGACGGCGCTATCGAATGACGTGTTGTAGCCGTGCACGAAGACGATGGCGTGATCCTTGTAGCGGTCCGAGCCGGCGAGCCGCTCGCGCACCAATTGCAGAAACTCGTCCTTGGAGAGCTTCTTGATCTCCGGGATGGTGAAATGCTTCTTGGGATCCTCCTCCTCTTCGTAGATCGTCACGTTGAAGTAGGGAATGCGCAGGGCCCAGGGCCGCTCGATTTGCGGGACCTCGTGGATCTTGGGCACCGTCACCAGCGCGCGCCCGAGCTGCAAGCGCCGGCCGCGCTCCGAGCTGAAGGCGACGCGCTTGGGGTTGGGCTCCTCGGCGCGGTCGGTGCCGTAAAAGACCGGCACCACGTCCCAATCCGTCTGCGACTCTTTTAACCCCGTTGCTGCCGATCGTTCCCGCGGGCTGGCTTCCGGTGCAGAGGCCGCCGGCGGCGTGGCAGGGGAGGGAGGCGCTGCTGCCTCTGGCAGGGAAGGCGGCGCCGAGGCCGCAGGCGGCTCGACAATCATCGGCTGGGGAGCGGGCTCGCCGTCGGCCGCGGCAGGCGGGGCGGTGTACCTCTTTTCGTAAGCGCCGCCGGTCCCTCCATCCACGTCCTCGGTCTCCGCGCCGAGCTGATCACTTTCTTCCGGCTCGCCCATGCCGTCCTCGGGCTGCAACCGTTCCTGGAACTCCTTTTCCGGACGCTCGCCCCCAACCGGCGACGACAGCTCCGTGTCGATGGAGTCGAAGGTGCGCTGAAAGCCGGGGGCGAGCAGCAGCACCGCCACCGGCACCGCTAAGGCCACCGCCAATCCGCCACGAACGACAATCTGCAGCGGGGCGGAGCTGCTGCCGGTCGCGCGCCAGGCAAACACGTAGAGGAGGAGTCCGGCGAGGACACCAACCACAGCCAAGATGGTGCCTAGACTCTCCGGCATGCGCGCCTCCCCCCTTTAGCTTCGTTCTTGGTTTCCCGAACAGCTTTAGGAAACGCCCGCAAGGCCGGCAAGTCGCGACTTTTGCCTTGCGAATCGCGGCGCCCTCTGTGCCAGGAGGCTGTGGCGGTGACATGACGCCCTTGCGGGGGCCGATTCTCTGCAATTATCACGGGCTTGCCGACGTCACGAGGAGCATCCATGCCGAAACCCGCTACGGCCGGCCCAAGGCTCGACACCTACGTCGCGGGGGTCCGCGCAGGCGACCGGGCCATGCTCGCGCGCGCCATCACGCTGATTGAGAGCACCAAGCCCGAGCACGCCGGGCGGGCCCAAGAGCTGCTGCAGGCGCTGCTGCCGGCGACGGGACGCGCGCTGCGGCTCGGCGTGACGGGCGTGCCCGGCGTCGGCAAATCCACGACCATCGATCAGCTGGGCATGAACCTCATCGCCGCCGGCCACCGCCTGGCCGTGCTCGCCGTCGACCCCACCTCCAAGCGCACCGGCGGCTCGATCCTCGGCGACAAGACGCGCATGAGCCGGCTCGCCCAGGAGCCGAACGCTTTCATCCGCCCCTCCCCGACCTCGGGCACCCTCGGCGGCGTGACACGCAAGACCCGCGAGACCATGGTATTGGCCGAGGCCGCCGGGTTCGACATCGTGATCGTCGAGACGGTCGGCGTCGGCCAGTCGGAGATCGCGGTCGCCGACATGGTCGATTTCTTTCTGGTACTGCTGCTGTCGGGCGGCGGCGATGACCTGCAAGGGATCAAGAAGGGTATCATCGAGATCGCCGATATGATCGCCATCAACAAGGCGGACGGCGACAACGTGACACGCGCCGAGCGCGCTGCGGCCGAGTATCGGGCGGCGTTGCAGATTCTCACGCCCCGGTCGGCCACGTGGGCGCCGCCCGTGCTCACCATCTCGGCCCACGAGAACAAGGGTCTCGACACGCTATGGGCCAACATTCTGGAGCACCGAGACAAGACGACGGCGTCGGGCGAGTTCGCGCTGCGCCGCCAGCGCCAGGCGGTCGAATGGATGCGCGATATGCTCAACGATCGTGTCATGGCCGGCCTCAAGTCCAACCCGCGGGTGGCCGAGCGGCTGCCGGAGATCGAGACCGAGGTGCGGGCAGGCCGGCTGCTGCCCACGCTCGCCGTCGACCGGATCCTGAGCCTCGCCGGAATTGGCTCCGATTGAGCAAATCATCGCGCCGCCCTATCGTGCGCCCATGACCGGGCGCCCCACCATCCTGTTGACCGGCTTTGGACCCTTTCCCGGGATTCCGAAGAACGCAACGCAGACGCTTGTCCCACGTCTCGTGAGGGCCGCCCGCCCGCTGTTTCCGACACACGACATCGTCGGCGAGATCCTGCCCACCGAGTGGGCCGCGGCGCCAGAGCGGCTGGGTCGGCTTCTGGAGAGGGTCGAGGCCGTCCTCGTCCTGCACTTCGGGGTCTCCCAGGACGCGCAAGGGTTTCAATTGGAGCTCATCAGCCGCAACCTGCGCACGGCGCTGCAGGACGGTGCCGGCGAGCTACCCGCGAGCGAGCGCGTCATCGAGACAGGTCCGGA
>CAYUBZ010000079.1:0-8916 GCA_964443205.1 uncultured Hyphomicrobium sp.
GTGCTCGATCTCGACGGCAAGCTCGCCGTCGTCATGAACGCCGAGAACATCCACCCCGGCAAGGGCACGCCCGTCACGCATCTGGAGATGCGCCGCATCGCCGACGGCGTGAAGGTGACCGAGCGCTATCGCACCACCGACCAGGTGGAGCGCGCCTACCTCGACGAGAAGGACTACAACTACCTCTACGAGGACGACCACGGCTTCAACTTCATGCACCCGGAGACGTTCGACCAGATCGCGGTGTCAAAGGACGTCATCGGCGACCAGGCCCAGTGGCTGCAGGAGAACATGATTTGCAAGCTCTCCCTGCACGAAGGGGTGCCGATCGCCGTCGAGCTGCCCGCGCGCGTGACGCTGGAGATTGTCGAGGCCGATCCGGTGGTCAAGGGGCAGACGGCGTCGTCGTCCTACAAGCCGGCGGTGCTGTCGAACGGCGCCAAGATCATGGTGCCCCCGCACATCGGAGCCGGCACGCGCGTCGTCGTCATGACGGACGACGGCTCCTACGTGGAGCGCGCGAAGGATTAGGCGTCAGAGAACCTGGGTGATCCCGGCGTTGATCGACACCACGAGCAGGATGTAGGCGAGCGCCCCGGCGTTGCCGTTGCCCCAGTCGCGGCTCCACGGCCACACGGGAAACGCGGCGATCGCCGCGACGACGATTGAGCCGTAGGCGATCTGCGATACGATCGGCACTTCCATGGCGTGGCCCTCTGGTCGGGTTGAGGTCGAGCTCCCATCCTGCCCGGCAAACGTCAACGGATCGTCACCGCGGTGACGCCGGCGCCCCCCTCTCGCGTCGCATGGGCGCTACTCGTAGTCGTTGGACGTGCGTAAGTCGTGGAGCTGCAGCGCGCGCGTGGCCGTCCGGTCGAGCAGGCAGTTGCCGGCAATGACGCCCGCAATCGTTCCGCCCTCGAAGGCCGTGTAGGAGAGGCCGCAGTCGCCGTCGCGCATGGTGATCCACGCGCGCTGGGCGCCGCGAATCTTCTCGGCCGCCTCACCTTGCAGCTTGCCGAGC
The DNA here is from genome assembly GCA_964443205.1 of uncultured Hyphomicrobium sp. Classification (GTDB taxonomy): domain Bacteria; phylum Pseudomonadota; class Alphaproteobacteria; order Rhizobiales; family Hyphomicrobiaceae; genus Hyphomicrobium_A. The sequence goes on from CAYUBZ010000079.1 coordinate 1,025, forward strand.
AGCCGCTGGTACTCCGCATTGAGCTGGGCGTCCCACGCCTCGAGCTCGCGGCCGGTGCACATCTTCATGCCGGCCGTCGTCTCGCCGCCGGGCTCCTGCATGCAAGGCTTCGAGATGCGACCGATGCAGCTGCGGCCGTCGCGCTCGGCGGCGCGCTCGGCCTCCAGGCAGGAGGCGATCGTGCCGGCGTCGTCGGCGGTTGCGGAAAGCGGGCAGGCCAGCACCACCCCGGCGAGAAGCGCTCCAAACACCGGCCGGGCAAGATTGTGACGGGTCATGAACGCCTCGGTACTCTATTGAACGACACCCGAAGAAGGGTCCCTGTTACACGCCCAGCGCCTTGCGCACCTCGAAGATCTCCATGATGCGCGCGCCCCGGTGCGGGCCGTCGACCACGAAGGTCCAGCGGCCTTCCGTGTAGGTGTCGCACATCTTCACGCCCTTGACGAGAATCCAGTGGCCTTGGCGGCCCTTGTGCACGGCGAGGATGTAGTGCGCCCACACGTTGCGGGGCTTCTGCATCCACGCCCACAGCGTGGGGCGCTCCTTGCGCTCCCGGTGCATGAAGCTTTCCTTCAGCGTCATCTCGTAGCCGAACTGGGCGAGCGCCGCCTGCACCTCGTCTGAGCCCGTGCCTTTGACCACCGTCTTGCGCGTCGTATTGCGGCCCGAGCGGATCACGTCCTCGACCTTGCTGATGGAATAGCCGGTCAGCGCCGACAGCACGTAGGGTCCGCAAAAGGCGTCACGGCCCGTGTCGTTGCGGGCCTCATTGAGGCTCGAGGTCGTGGCGGCGGGGGTGAGATGCAGGTCCATGAGTTGGCGTCCGGAAAGCGAGGGTCCATGCGCGTTGCCGATGGGGCGCATCAGCAATGGTTAATGCAATGTCAACGTAAGGCGTTTAGGAATGGTTAACGGTTGTCCGCGCCCAATCGCCGGCGCGGGCCGCCACCCGGCCATGGCGGCAAAGCGCCGTCTGCGGGGGCCGGACAAGGGAGCGAAGCATGCTCGTGGTCGTCGTCTTCCTGGAGGCGGAACGAGACCGTCATGAAGATCTGCGCGAGGCGTTGGTGGGCTATGCCCAGACCTGCCTCGAGCGCGAGCCCGGCTGCCAGCGCTACGACGTCTGCGCCGACCCCGTGGAAGGCTCCGCCTTCCTTCTTTATCAGGTGTATGACAACGAGGCGGCCTATCTCGCCCATCGCGAGCTGCCGCACTACGCCGAGTTCCGCACGCTCACCGATCCCTGGACCCGGTCGCGCCGCGTGCTGACGTATGAGGCCGTCATCGTGTCGGACACCGCTTGAGAGCGGCGCTGCGCCGCATTACCTGCCCTCGTGTCAGGCGGTTACGACCAACGATGAGGGAAGGACCACACACTTGAACGTCGCCTTTTTGCAGGAGCTGTTGAGCTCGGTCGCCGAGCAGGGGCGCGCGCTGCTGCCCCGTTCGCTGTTTGGTGCCGGCGCCGAGGAGGACATCGAGGCCTTAGCGCGTGCGCTCATATCGGGCCGCGGCGAGGCCTCGGGCGTGGCCATCGCGCGCGAGCTGCTGGACCGGTACGCGCAACTCGACGAGAGCGACCACGCCAAGTTCTTCCGGTTTCTGGCAACCGAGCTGCGCCCCGATCCCGCACGCGTGGGCGCGGCCGCGCGCGCCTATCTCGACGATCCATGCGACGTGACGCTAGCAGCCCTGCAGAAGGCGCTCGACAGCCCGCGGCTGGAGTTCTTCCGCCGCCTCAACCTGGCGCCGGGAGCGACGGCGGAGATCGTCGCTCTGCGCCGCGACTTGTTGCGCACGCCGCTCGATGATCCCGCTATGGCCGCCGTCGACGCCGACCTGCGCCGCCTGCTCTACGCCTGGTTCAACCGCGGCTTTCTGGTGTTGCGCCGCATCGATTGGCACACGCCTGCGGCCATCCTGGAAAAGATCATCCGCTACGAGGCCGTGCACGAGATTCAAGGATGGGACGACCTGCGCCGCCGTCTCGATCCCACGGACCGCCGCTGCTTTGCCTTCTTCCATCCCTCGCTGGTCGACGAGCCGCTCGTCTTCGTGGAGGTTGCCCTGACACGCGAGGTGCCGGAAGCGATCGGAGAGGTCCTGCACGAGCCCGAGCCCGCCGCGACGGCCGGCCAGCCCACCACCGCCGTCTTCTATTCGATCTCCAACTGCCAGGAGGGCCTCAAGGGCATCTCCTTCGGCAACTTTCTTTTGAAGCAGGTGGTCGAGGAGCTGGCGCGCGAGCGGGAGGGTCTCAAGACCTTCGTGACGCTTTCGCCGGCGCCGGGCTTTGCCGGCTGGCTCGTGGACGTTGCTGCCGAGGGCGCATCCGATGAGGTGACGCCCGAGGCACGCGCGACGCTCAAAGCTTTGCAGCGCGCGGGCTGGCCCGAGCGGAGCGCCGGTACGGAAGAGTCCGGCGAGATCAAAGCGTCGCTGCTGGCGCTCGCGGCCCATTATTTCCTAAATGCCAAAGGCGCCGACGGCCGGCCGGTCGATGCCGTGGCCCGCTTCCACCTGGGCAACGGCGCGCGGCTCGAGCGCATCAACTGGATGGCGGATGCCTCGGATAAGAGCCTGCGCGAGGCCTATGGCCTCATGGTCAACTACCGCTACGACCTCAAGGAGATCGAGAAAAACCACGAGGCGTATGTCAATGAGGGCACGGTTGCCGCCTCGCGTGCCGTGCGCTCACTGTTGAAGTCGCGCGCGAAATCCAAGCCAGCGGGCGCGGAAGCGGCGGAGCCGGCGGCACTGCCCGCGCCCCAGCAGGTCAAGACCGGCCCCTGACAGCTGCGACTGATACCCAAGTGGCTCTTGTCACCGCTTGGGCTCCCCGTGCACTATGCCGGCCTGCAAGCGGGAGCGAAGAGGGTCATGCGCTACGGTGAGGACGATCGCGAGAGCCGCAACGTCGAGGACCGCCGCTCCGAGCGCGGGCCGATGTTTCGCTTTCCCTCAGGTATGGGCGAGGGTCGCCGCGTGCGGATCCCGCTGGGCGGCGGGGGCATGAGCCTCGGCACGCTGCTGATCATCGGCGTGCTTCTCATGTTGTTTGGTATCAATCCGCTCGATCTGTTGAGCGAGGGCAGCTTCCCGCAAGTGCCGCAAATGCCCAGCACCGGACCCGCCGACGCCGGCCGCCAGGCGGCCAATCGCCAGTCCCCGCTCGAAATACCCGGACTCCCCGGCGGGCGCGCGGTGCGCACCGAGGACGACATGAAGCGGTTCGTGTCGCAGGTCCTCGCCGACACCGAGGACGTTTGGCACCAGGAGTTTTCCAAGTTCGGTCGCCGCTACGCCGAGCCGTCGATGGTTCTGTTCTCGGGCGCGACGCGAACCGCCTGCGGCACCGGCCTCGCCGCCATGGGCCCGTTTTATTGCCCGCTCGACCGCAAGATCTACATCGATCTGGCCTTCTACGATCAGCTCAAGCGCCGCTTCGAGGCGCCGGGAGACTTCGCGCAGGCCTACGTGATCGCGCATGAGGTCGGCCACCACGTGCAGAAGCTGCTCGGCATCGCCGACAAGGTCGAGGATCTGAAAGGCACGCTGGACGAGTCGAGCGCCAACGCTCTGCAGGTGCGCATGGAGTTGCAGGCCGACTGCCTTGCGGGCGTTTGGGCCAACTTGAACGATCAGCTGAGGAACAGGCTCGAACCCGGCGATATCGAGGAAGGACTGAACGCTGCGAGCCAGATCGGCGACGATATGATTCAGCGGAAGACGCAAGGGCGGATCGTGCCCGACGCCTTCACCCATGGCAGCTCGGCGCAGCGCGTGCGGTGGTTCCGCGCCGGACTGGAGAGCGGCGATCTGGGTTCGTGTGATACATTCAACGCGAGCAGTCCTTAAGGGCAAGAAACGGGTCCGCGCGAACGGAACCCTTGGAGGTAGGACCGAATTTCGTCACCAGGAGGCTTATGCCATGAGGCAAAGCACTCGCATGTGCTGGACGGCGGTCGTCACAGTTGTCGGGGCCGCCGCGGCGCTCGCCGCCGGTTGGGCCACGCGCGCCGACGACATGCCGGCTCACGCGGGTGAGAGCGGCGTACCGCCGCCGGTCTTCCGGCTGCAGGCGGTCGTGGCGCGGGCCTGGGACGACTCGATCTCCACCTGGAAGCGTCTCATGGTGCTGCGCGCTCCCGACATCGGGATGGTCAATTTGCGCTTCGTGGCGCGGCTCGGGCCGGCCAACTGCTATGGCCTGTATGCCGGCGAGGGCCCCGCCTACTGCAGCGGCAACCAAACGATCTTTGTGGGGACGGCTGCTGCCAATCGCTTGATGGCCAGGTTCGGACCGGAGGGCGAGGCTGGGATCACCTTCCTCATCGGCCACGAGATGGGCCACCACATCCAGAACATCAACGGCCGGTTCGGCCTGTTGAATAGCGCGCTCGCGCGCGCGCCGGCCAACCGCATCGATCTCATGCGCCGTTTCGAGCTGGAGGCCGACTGCTATGCGGGCGTGTGGATTCATTCGAGCGACGCGTGGGCCAACTCCAGCCGCTTCAGGGCGGACCTCACCAGGGTGCTGAACAACATCGGTGACGACAACGTTCTCGGTCACCATCGCGACGCCTCCGCGTCCTTCGCGGGCGTGCATGGCACCTCGGCACAGCGCAGGCGCTGGTTCACGCGCGGCGTCAAGAGCGGCAATTGGCACGTCTGCGACGCGTTCGGCGCCGCGCAGCCCTAGCCGTCCTCGTCTCGAGATTTAAAGCGCGTTGCCGCGATAGGCGCTGACCTTGCAGGCCTGGCCGCGCGACTGCATGGCCCGGCAGAGGCTTTTGGCTTCCGCCGTCGACGCCACCGGGCCGACCACGAGGCCATAGGTTCGTTTGTTGGCGCTGCCGGTTACGACATAGCGCGGGTGCAGATTGCGCACGGAGTCGGCATGACGATCGGTAAGAATGCTCCAGTTGAGCCGCAGCGAGTCGAGCGACGGTCCCGTCGCGACCAGCACGCCCACCGGTGTCGCCTTGACTGGCGCCGGCGCAGGCTTGACGGCAGCCGGCACGCTGACCGTGCGGACCGGAGCCGGAGGCGAGGTGGCTGCGCGCGAGATGCTGCCAGTCTCGATGGCATTGGCGCTCTTTTGCTTCTTTCCGCCGTTGACGATCATAGCGCTTTTCGGCTCCCCGCTTTGCCTCGCGGCGGCGGTGACAGGCCTGGGCGCCTTGGCGCCCCCCGACTTCCTGGGATCGGGTTGCGGGGGCGGAGGAATCATTGCCGCCGGGGTGTGACGCGCCTCACTGGGCTGCGCGGCGTCGGGCTGCGGGGCGTCGTGTCCTTGCGGTTCAGGGCCCCGCAGAGTGCTCACCTTCTCCAAAATCGCTTGGTCGCGCTCGGAGGCCTGTTGCACCGCGATCTTCAGGTTGGCAACGTCCATCTTGACCTCGCCGACGGTCCGCCGAAGCGGATCGAGGTCGGCGAGCCCCCGCTCCATGTCGCGTCTTGTCTGTGCGAGCTTCTCATCGACGTCGGGGCTCTTTTGCGCGACGCTTGTGAGCATGTGCGGGCTCATGCCCAAAAGGGCGACATAGGCGAGAGCAAAGCTGGCAACCGCCATCCAGAGCATCACATAAGGCGTCAGGATGTTGCGTCGTGCCGGGCCAATAGTCGGGAGAACGGACATATCTTCAGCTTCCGAGGTTGGGTGTATGAACGCGCGACGGTTGAAGTCCGATTCGTCTGGTCAAGTTGAACGCGCACGGTGCCGACCCCTACGGGACTGCTGTAGAATCGAGGCGGATGGTGGTTGAGTCCTTGCCATGGGGCAACGCGACGGACGCGAAATTGGTGCAGGATCTGTGGACGATGAAATCGGGTGCGCTTTATCGGACGATTCGCGCCGAATCCCGCATGCACTGTGCTTGCGGGGCAACAACCATCGCCCATGAACGGCCCCTCGGCGGCGGCGCCCCGGCCTGCGCCCTGTTCGGGAGCGGAGGCGGGCGGTATGAAACTTGCTCCGTTTCGGGGGCGCGACGCCCGCGGCCACCCGTCGACCGCCGGATCCGCTCAGAGTTCTCATACCTAGAGGCCCGATGACCCGCCGCCCCTTGCTCATCGTCGTACTGGCCGCCGGCCAGGGCACCCGCATGAAGTCGGCGGCGCCCAAGGTGCTGCACAAGATCGGCGGCCGCTCGATGCTCGCGCACGTGCTCGGGGTCGTGCAAGAGCTCGGCGCCGACGCCGTTTCCGTGGTGATCGGTCCCGGCATGGAGACGGTCCGCGCCGAGGCGCTGGCGCAGGTGCCTTCGGCGCACGTGTGCGTGCAACCTGAGCCCAAGGGCACGGCGGATGCGCTGGGCGCCGCCCGCGAGGCGCTCAAGCGGCATGCGGGCGACGTGCTGGTGCTTTATGCCGACACGCCGCTTCTCACCGCGGCCACGCTGGGCCGGATCCTCGCGGCCCTCGACGCGGGCGCCGGTATCGCGGTCCTCGGTTTCGAGCCCGCGGATCCGACGGGCTACGGCCGGCTGTTGAGCGATGGCGGACGCGGACTTGCAGCCATCCGCGAGGAGAAGGACGCAACGGAAGCGGAGCGCGCCTTGAAGCTGTGCAACTCCGGCGTCATGGCCTTCCGCCTCGACAATCTTCTGGGCGTCCTCGATCGCATCGGAAACGCCAACGCCAAGGGCGAGTTCTATCTGACGGACGTTGTCGAGATCGCGCGCGCCGACGGCGTGCAGGCAACGATCGTCGTCTGCCCCGAGGACGAGGTGCTGGGCGTCAACGGGCGTGACCAGCTGGCGGCCGCCGAGGCGGTCTTCCAGAAGCGCGCGCGGGGCAAAGCGATGCGCGAGGGCGCCACGCTGATCGCGCCGGAAACGGTGTGGTTCTCCTGGGATACCAAAATCGGGCAAGACGTCGTCGTCGAGCCGAACGTCTTCTTCGGACCCGGCGTCACGATCGACGACGGAGCCGAGATCAAAGCCAACAGCTACATGGAGCAATCGCACATCGGCCAGGGTGCGCGCGTCGGTCCCTTCGCGCGGCTGCGGCCCGGCGCCGATGTCGGTCCGCGCGCGCGCGTTGGCAACTTCGTCGAGCTCAAGAACGTGACGCTGCGCGAGGGCGCCAAGGCCAATCACCTTGCCTACCTGGGCGATGCCGACGTGGGCGCGGGCTCCAACATCGGCGCGGGCACGATCTTCTGCAACTACGACGGCTTCCACAAGCACCGGACCGAGATCGGCGAGGGCGTTTTCGTCGGATCGAACTCGTCGCTCGTGGCGCCCGTCAAGATCGGCGCCGGTGCCTACATCGGCTCGGGCAGCGTCATCACCAAGAACGTCTCGGCCGATGCCCTGGCGCTGGAACGCACCTCGCAAGAGGAACGCCCGGGCTGGGCGGCGAAATTCCGCGCCATGATGGGCAAGCGCAAGGCCAAGGCGGGGTGAAGGGCCCTACCACTAAGAGTGATGTTGCTGGCCTGAAATCGCTGAAACATAGTGTGAATTGAGCGACCTATTAATCAATAGATAGCATTATTGCGCGCGTCGTTACGCTCAGGTCGAGACCCAGGATCAGGACCCCAGGATCAGCACCCATGTGCGGCATTGTCGGGATCATCGGAGAGAAGGCCGTTGCCACCGGGCTCGTGGACGCCCTGCGCCGTCTCGAGTACCGCGGCTATGACTCGGCCGGCATCGCCACCGTCGAGAACGGCCACCTGCAGCGGCGTCGCGCCGAGGGCAAGCTGCGCAACCTCGAAGGGCGGCTGCTCAAGGAGCCGTTGAACGGGCACACCGGCATCGGTCACACGCGCTGGGCCACCCACGGTCGGCCGACGGAGCGCAACGCGCACCCGCACATGAACGGGAAGGTCTCGGTCGTGCACAACGGCATCATCGAGAACTACCGCGAGCTCAAGGCCG
>CAYUBZ010000080.1:0-8781 GCA_964443205.1 uncultured Hyphomicrobium sp.
TGCACGTTCGTCAGCGAGAATATCAAAGCGACAATGGGCTATACGCCCCAAGAGATGACGACGGATCCAAAGTGCTGGCCCGATCGGCTTCACCCTGAGGATGCCCCCAAGGTTTTCGCAGAGCTTACGCCTCTGATCGAAAAGGGAGGCGGGTCGGTGGAGTACCGCTTCCGACATCGGGACGGCAACTACATCTGGATCCAGGACACCTTCAAGGTCATTTACGGTGATGATGGAAATGCGTCCGAGCTCGTTGGTGCGTGGGCAGACATAACGAAGCGGAAAAAGGCCGAGCAGGCGGCCTTGGAAGCCAATGTCGAGCTTCAGAAGACCAAGCGTTCCATTTCCCACCTCATTGAGAGTGCGCCTGACGCAATCATATCGACGGACAAGGAAGGTAACGTCACGCTTTTCAACGAAGGCGCCGAAACTTTGTTGGGCTATCGCTCGGAGGAACTCGTCGGCCGGCCCCTCACGACATTGTATGGCGGGGAAGCGGGCGTAAACGAGGTTCTACGCGAGATGCGCAAGCGCGGCGGAACCGTTTCAGGCTTTGACAGTGTCTTGTGGGCGAAAGACGGGACTGCCATCCCCGTTCTCATCTCCGCTTCTCTGCTCTTTGACGAGGACGGCCAGCAGATCGGGACGGTTGGCTTTGCTACAGATCTGCGTGAGAGAAATCGGGCGCGCGAGGAGCTCCAGAAAGCAAATGACGAACTGGAGAAGCGTGTCGAGGAGAGAACCGCCGAGCTCAAAGAGGCGCGGGCACGTCTACAATACCTTCACACCGTAACGCCGGGGATCATGTACACCAACCAGGCTACCGGCGGATATGAGTGCACGTTTGTCAGTCAAAACGTTGATCCGATCATGGGCTTCTCGGAGTGGGAGATGCTCGAGGATCGCGAGTTCTGGCGCAAGCGCCTTCATCCAGAAGATGCCAAGCGAGTCTTCGACGAGATGGACCCTCTCGTTGCAAAAGGAGGGGGGACGACCGAATACCGCTTCCGGCACAGAGATGGTCACTACGTCTGGATTCAAGACACCTTCAAAGTCATCGACAACGAGGACGGTCAGCCGATCGAGATCGTCGGCTCCTGGGCGGACATCACCGATCGCAAGCAAGTCGAGCGGGCGCTGGGAGAGCGCATGGCGCTTATGAATGACCTGCAGAACCTCGTCGCGGCGAGCCCGGCTGTCATTTACACGACCCAAGCCTCGGGCGATTTCAAGTGCACGTTCGTCAGTGAGAACTTGATGTCGACCATGGGGTACGCGCCGTGGGAGATGCGCGACGATCCAAAATTCTGGTCCAAGCGCCTCCACCCCGAGGATGCGTCACGGGTCTTTTCGGAAATTTCTTCTCTTGTCGAGAAGGGGGGAGGCACGATCGAGTATCGCTTCCGGCACCGACGCGGACACTACATTTGGATCCAAGATACGTTCAAAGTCATCATGCGCGGCAAGGAGAACGATTCGATGGAGCTTGTCGGATCGTGGGCCGATATCTCTGACCGCAAGAAGATCGAAGCCGAGGTGCAGCGACTCGTGAAGGAGGTCGAGCTTCGCAACCGATTCATTCGCGACGCCTTTGGCCGCTATCTCACCGACGAGGTCGTAACGACCCTCCTCGACTCACCCGAAGGTCTGCAGATGGGAGGGGAGAAACGCAAAGTGACGATGGTGATGGCCGATCTGAGGGGCTTCACGTCGCTCTCCGAGCGATTGGCCCCAAAATGGGTCGTCTCCATTCTCAATCGCTACTTCGACACCATGGTGAAGATCGTCAAACGCTATGACGGCACCATTGATGAATTCATTGGCGACGCGATCTTCATCCTCTTCGGCGCGCCGACTTGGCGCGAGGACGACGCGCGCCGTGCGGTTGCCTGCGCCATTGAGATGCAACTCGCGATGGCCGCAATCAATGAGCAGAACAGACTGGACGACCTGCCCGAGCTACGTATGGGGATCGGGATTCACACCGGCCAGGTCGTGGTGGGGAACATCGGCTCGCCGGAGCGCATGAAGTATGGCGTCGTCGGGAGCCACGTCAACCTGACGTCCCGTATCCAATCCTACACCGCCGGCGACCAGATCCTTGTCTCGGAGGCAACGCGGCGCGACGTTGGGAGAATACTGAAAATCGGAAAGCAGATGGAGGTCAGAGCGAAAGGCTTCGAGCAGCCCGTGACGCTCTCAGAAGTGCGGAGCATTAGTGGCCCCTATAAGCTTGCGCTTTACCAGACAAAGGATGATTTCGTAACGCTCGCCAATGAGATTCCCATTAGCTACGCGATTGTAGATGGAGAGCATCTCGATGCGGAGCGGTTCCACGGCAGCCTTACGGGCCTGTCCCTCAGGCGGGCAGAAGCGCGATTGGAAAAGCCGGTTCCCGATATGGGAAGCATAGAGATTTATCTCATAGGAACCGATGGCAAGGAGATACCTGGAAGTCTTTACGGGAAGGTCTCAGAATCCGCGACCGACAACAGCAATCGCGTCTCCCTCACTCTCACCTCGATGTCGCCGGAGATCGAGACGTTCCTACGTGGCTACCTCGGTACGTCAAAAGGGGCTTCATCAATGCCCCACACTCCTGCTGTCGAACCCCAACAGACGGCGCAATCGGTCCATTAGCCCGAGAAGGCGCATGCTCCTTCGATAGCTGGAGTAACGTGGTATGACGCGGCCGGACGCAGCGCACGTTTCGCAGTCCCTCAAGATAATTTCAATATTCGCCGCCCTTCCACCGGACAGCTTGGCAGAGATCGAAAAGCGATGTCGCTGGCGGCATTGTGAACCCGGAGAGACAATCGTTGACTACCTCGATTCCTCCAACGACGTATTTTTTATTGCGCGGGGCGAGGCACGCGTCAGCATATACTCGGTGGAAGGTAAGGTCATAACGTTTTCCGATCTGGGCCCCGGCGACTCGTTCGGTGAAGTCGCGGCCATTGACGGAGGACCGCGGTCCGCCAGCATCGAGTCTCGGACGAGCTGCGTCGTCGCATCAATGCCCGCCGCCATATTCAAAGAGATGTTAAAGTCTGAGCCGGCGGTGGCTCTGGCGGTGCTGCACTATCTCGTGACGAAGGTTCGTGCGCTGACAATGCGTGTCTACGAATTTAGCGCGCTCGCCGTGAGCAATCGGGTCCAGGCTGAGATTTTGCGCCTGGCTAACCTAGAACCTCGACAGGGCAAGAGTGCCCGTATCGGCATAGCGCCCACACATGCTGAGATAGCGAGCCGCGTTAGCAGTCACCGCGAGGCTGTAACGCGCGAGCTCAATCATTTATCGCGAATGGGCATAATTGAACGTCAGGGGAGGGCCTTGATCGTCAAGGATGTCGATCGTCTGGCTACGATGGTTCGTGAAGTGAAAGGGGAATGAAGTTTCCCCATAATCCATCGCCTAGGCAAAAGTGACGCGGGTTGCGGCCGGTCGTGTCTTGGCCGCTCCTGGTCGTGATTTGCCGCCGATAGCGCCGTCGCACGACGGTGCGGCAGCGTGCCCACGCGCCCTCGACGTCGAAGGAGCTGGCAAAAGCCACGTGGATTCTCTGCGCCGCGTCCCACCGCCCTATTGACTTGGGACGCGACGTGTCCCTATTTTGCAGTTGCAAATCATTCGCAATAAGGCCCAGAGCTCCCCACCATGGCGGGACGCCGTGGCCGCGGGAGCGACCTATGCGCGATGTGGCCGAAGCGAAGGAAGCAGCCGCGACCGCTGCGGCGGAGGGCGGATGGCGCCGCGCCCGCGGTGAACCCTCTCTGCGCGAGGTGTGGGGCTCGATCCCGGTACGCGGGACCGGCTGGCGCCGCATCTTGGCCTTCCTCGGCCCGGGCTACCTCGTTTCCGTGGGATATATGGATCCCGGCAACTGGGCGACGTCACTCGCCGGTGGCTCCAGGTTCGGCTACACGTTGCTGTCGATCGCGCTGCTGTCCAACCTGATGGCGATCCTGCTGCAGGCGCTCTGCGCTCGTCTCGGTTTTGCGACGGGCCGTGATCTCGCGCAGGCCTGCCGCGATGCCTTCTCCAAGCCCGTCAGCTATGTCTTGTGGGTGCTTGCGGAGATCGCCATCTGCGCCACCGACGTGGCGGAGGTCATCGGCACCGCGATCGGTCTCAATCTGCTATTCGGCATCCCGCTCGAGCTCGGAGTGTTCATTACCGCGCTCGATGTGTTCCTCATCCTTTACTTGCAGAACCTCGGCTTTCGCTGGATCGAAGCCTTCGTTGTGGGCACGCTCTTGGTGATCGCCGCTTCCTTCGCCATCCAGGTCGCCATGGCGCAACCCGACATGCGTCAGGTGATCCTCGGCTTCGCGCCGACGGTTGAGATTGTGCGCAACCCGGAGATGCTCTACCTCGCCATGGGCATTCTCGGTGCGACCGTGATGCCCCATAATCTCTATTTGCACTCGTCCATCGTGCAGACGCGCATTGTCGCTGATACGTTGCCGGCCAAGCGCGAGGCGATCAAGTTTGCGACCATCGACTCCACGATCGCACTCATGCTGGCGCTGCTGGTCAATGCCTCGATCCTCATCCTCGCGGCCGCGACGTTTCACAAGGTCGGTGAGTACGGCATAGCCGATCTGGAGGATGCTCAGAAGCTCTTGACCCCGCTGCTCGGTTCGGCTTGGGCAGCCACGCTTTTCGGCGTGGCGCTGCTTTGCTGCGGTCTCAACTCCACCGTTACGGCCACGCTTTCCGGTCAGATCGTGATGGAAGGTTTCATCAACGTGCGGTTGCCGGCGTGGGCACGCCGGCTGGCAACGCGGGGGCTCGCCATCATCCCGGCCGCTGTCGCGACCGTGCTCTATGGTGCGGCGGGAACGGGCAAGCTTCTCATTCTGAGCCAGGTCATCCTCAGTATGCAGCTTCCCTTCGCGATCGTGCCGCTCGTCATGTTCACCGCCGATCGGCGCAAGATGGGCGAGCTGGTGTCTCCGCTCTGGGTGACCGGACTGGCAGCGCTGGTCGCGGCCGTGGTGATCGTCCTCAACGCCAAGCTCGTGCTCGACGTGGTAGCCGGATAGTGGCCCCGCTTACTCCGCGGGCTCGGGGGGCGGGGGCGCAGCTCCGGCAGGGGTGTTGGCCTCTCCCTCACGGTGATGATCGCGTGCCACGTAGGTATAGACCGCCGGCGTGACGAACAGCGTGAACATCGTCCCGATCGTCATGCCGAAGGCGATCACGATGCCGATGGAGAAGCGGCTAGCAGCACCTGCGCCGGATGCGAAGATCAACGGTACCATGGCGATGACCATGGCCGCCGTCGTCATTAGGATGGGCCGCAAGCGGATGGCGGCGGCGTGCTCGATGGCCTCGCGGCGTCCGAGCCCCTCGTTGATCTGCAGGTGGTTGGCGTAGTCGACCATCAAGATGCCGTGCTTGGAAATGAGCCCGATCAGCGTCACGAGGCCGATCTGCGTGTAGATGTTGACGGTGGCGAGCCCAGCGGTCAGCGGCAGCAGCGCTCCGAAGATCGAGGTCGGCAGCGCGATCAGGATGATCAAGGGATCGCGGAAGCTCTCGTACTGCGCCGCCAGCACCAGATAGATGACGATGAGCGCAAACACGAAGGTGATGACGAGGCGGCTGCCCTCCTGCACGTACTGCCGGCTCTCACCCTGGAAGTCGTAGGTGAAGCCCTCCGGGAAGATGTCGGACGATTTGGCTTTGAGGAAATCAATGAGCTCGCCCACCGTTCGCCCCGGGAAGGGAACGCCCGAGAGGATGGCCGAGTTGAGCTGCTGGAAGCTCGTCAACGCGTTGGGCTGCACCGATTGGCGCACGTTGACGACGGTGGAGAGGGGAACGAGCTTGCCCGACGACGTCTTGACCTCGTAGCGCTTGATCCAGTCGGGGGCCAGGCGGAACTCGCGGGGCACCTGCGGGATCACCTGATAGCTGCGGCCATAGAGATTGAAGCGATTGACGTAGTTGCCGCCGAGCAACGTGGCGAGCGAGTTGCCGATATCCTGCATGGTGATGCCGAGCCGGTTGGCCTTGTCGTGGTCGATCTTCACCTCGATTTGGGGCGTGTCGAACCGCAGGTCCTTGTCGGTGAAAATGAAGAGGCCGCTCTTCTGGGCCTCCTCCTGCACGGTGTCGAGCACCTGCGCGAGCTGCTCGTAGTTGGCCGTGGTCGTGATCACGAATTGCAGAGGCGCGCCGCCGGTCGAGCCCGGCAGCGACGGGCGGCCGAAGGTGAAGACCTGGCCGCCGGCGATGCTCGCCACCTTGGGCTGCAGCTGTTGCAGGATCTGCTGCTGCGTGCGGTGCCGTTCCTCCCAGGGCTTGAACAGGATGCCTGAGAAGGCCTGGTGCACGTCGCCTCCCATGCCGTTGATGGCGAACACGTGCTCCTTCTCCGGCACCGTCTTAAAGACGTCGTAGAGGTGGCCGGTGACCTGCTCGAGATAGTCGAGGTTGCCGGCAGCCGGCGTCTTGACCAGGTTGAAGAGGATGCCCTGGTCCTCCTCCGGCGCCAGCTCCTTCTGTGCCGTAGAATACATGAGCCCCGTCGCGACGAGCACGCCGGCCAGCACCAGAACCGTCACCGGGCGATAGTTGAGCGTGCGGCCGAGGCGGCGCTGGTAGCGCTGTTTCAGTCCCTCGAAGCTGCGGTCGAGGAACTTGACGAAGCGCCCTGCCGACAATTCCGACGAGAGCAGTCTGGAGCACATCATCGGCGACAGCGTCAGCGCGATGATGCCCGAGACGATGACCGCGCCGGCGAGCGTGAAGGCGAATTCGCGGAAAAGCGCGCCGGTCAGGCCCGAGACGAAGCCTATCGGGGCGTAGACGGCGGCCAGCGTGATGGTCATGGAGATGACCGGCACCGCGATCTCGCGCGCGCCCGTGAGCGCCGCGTTGAGCGAGCTCATGCCCTCCTCGATGTGGCGGTGAATGTTCTCCACCACGACGATGGCGTCGTCGACGACGAGGCCGATGGCGAGCACGAGCGCGAGCAGGGTCAACAGATTGATTGAGTAACCGAGCGCCAGCAGCGCGAACATCACGCCGATCAGCGACAGCGGAATGGTGATGATGGGGATGAGCGTGGATCGCAGGCTGCCGAGGAACAAGAAGATGACGACGATGACGATGATCGCCGCCTCGATCAGTGTCTTTTCCACCTCCCTGATCGAGGCGTCGATGAATTTGGTGGAGTCATACGCGATCGCCGCCCTGATGCCGGGCGGCAGCTCCGCCTCGATCTCGGGGAACGTCTTGCGCACATCGGCGATGACGCTCAGGGGGTTCGCGGTTGGCGTCGAGTAGATGCCGACGAACACCGCCTTGAGGCCGTCGAAGACGGAGGAGGAATCGACGTTCTCGGCGCCCAACGCGATGTCGGCGATGTCGTTGAGGTGGACGAGCGCGTCTCCGCGTGCGGCGACGGTGAGCGTGCCGAAAGCTTCGGCGCTGTCGAGTGAGGTCTCCGCGTTGATCGTCGTCTGCGTGAAGTCGGCCTTGATCTGCCCGGCAGCCGAAGTGAAGTTGTTGGCGGCGAGTGCGTTGCGCACCTCCGTCGGCGTGATGCCGAGCGCCGCCATCTTCTCCGGGCGCAACCAGATGCGCATGGCAAAGACCTGGCCGCCGAGGATCTGGGCGTTGGCGACGCCGTCGATCGTTTGCAATTTCGGCTGCACGACGCGCGTCAGGTAGTCGGTGATCTGTGAAGGGGTCAGCACGTCGCTGTTGAACGACAAGTACATGAGCGCGGTCGATTCGCCCGTCTGCTTGACGACGATCGGGTCCTGAGCCTCGCGCGGCAGCACCGTCCGCACCTGATTGACCTTGGCCAGCACATCGGTGACGGCGCGGTCCGGGTCGGCGTTGAGGCGCAAATTCAGCGTCACCGTCGACACGTTCTGGCGCGAGGACGAGGTCAGCGTGTCGATGCCTTCCGCGCTGGCGACCGCCTGCTGGATCGGCACGGTGATGAAGCCCTTGATCAGGTCGGCATTGGCGCCGGGATAGGTCGTCGTGATCGTGATCGTGGTGTTGGACAGCTCCGGGTACTGGCGCACGGGCAGGTTGAAGGCGGCGCTGAGCCCGATCAGCAGGATCAACAGGCTCACGACCGAGCTCAAAACCGGCCGGCGGATGAAAATGTCGGTGAACGACATGGCGGATAGGCCTTCGCTACTGTTTGGGAAGCACCGCTGGCGGCTTCAGGTCTTGGGAGTTGTCGATCTTGACGCGACTGCCGTTGTTGAGCTTGAGCTGCCCGGTGGTGACGACCTGCTCGCCCCCTTTGAGGCCGGAATTGATGGCGACGAGGTCGCCGCGCGCCTGGCCGGGGCGGACGAAGCGGCGCTCGACGACGAAGATTTGCTCGTCGCCAGCAGGTTTCGCCTCGCCCTCCTTGGCGGCCTCCGGCTTCACGACGTAGACGGCGTCGCCGTAGAGGCTATAGGTGACGGCGGTGCGCGGCACGGTGACGACCTCGGCCGGCGCGCCCGCCAACACGGCGACATTGGCGAACATGCCGGGCAACAGCTTGCGGTCGGGGTTGGGAAGCGTGCCGCGCACGAGCAGCGTGCGCGTCTCCTGAGAAACGCGTGCGTCCAGCGATGTAACCTTCCCCTTGAAGATCTCCCCTGGAAAAGCATCGACGGTGAGCTCGATGACCTGACCCTTGCGCAGCTTGCCGATGTTCTGCTCGGGCATGGGAAAATCGACCCAAATGGGATCGAGCGCTTGCAGTGTCACCAACGTCAGCCCGGGGGATACGTATTGGCCCAGCTCGACTTTGC
>CAYUBZ010000081.1:0-4917 GCA_964443205.1 uncultured Hyphomicrobium sp.
TTCGTTGGCCAGTCCTTTGCCAGCAAGGGGTCCCGTCTCAAAGATCTTCTGATTGTCGGTGAGGAGCCACTTCATGTCTTCGGAGGCCAATTCGATGTGCCGGCTCGCCCATTCCTGATAGGCTGATGCCGTCTCGGGGATTGATCGCGCCACTGTAAGCTTGGCGCTGAGATCGCACGCAAGCGTCGTTTCCGATTGCATCCGGTTCAACCAATTACGGCTCACCTCTTGCAGGCGATCGAACAGCTCCGTCTGCACTGCAGCCAGCTCTTCGACGCGTTTTTTTGGGAATTCAGGGGAGACAAAATCGAGTGGCGACGATCCATCTGTCGTCTCGACGTCGGATTTCTGTCGATCCATGACATGACTCCTCGAGGCAATTACCCCCCAACAACCATGTTCAGAGCTCCAAGACTGAAATGGTAAGCCCCGAGCGCAAAGTTCAATCGATTTGACGTGACATACCAGCGCACTGAGGGCCCTCAGACCCGGCGTGGCGGCATCGTCGACCCATATAATACTGCACCGCAACCTGGGGAATCCGATCCGCCCAGGGTGCGACCGTCACGTTTGATCGGTCGAGGCGCGCTCCTCGCCACCTGCAGGAACAGTCCATGAAGGTAACCGAGGGAAAACGTTCAGAGGCGGCGTCCGAACTGGCCTCCTTCGCGGGGCTCGGCAACGTTATGCCGGCTTTGCAAGAATATATGCTCGATGCCTTCCAGCGCAGCGTTCTCTTCCTCGATCTGCTCCGGCAGCGTGGCAACGAAGAGATCGAGATCACGTCCCGGCCTACGGCGACGGTGCTCCGTTTCGAGCATGAGGTGGTTATGACCGGCCTGTCGCTTCCGCGGCCGATGAACTACTCGCTTTTGCGTATCCTGCCGCCGCCGGGGATGGCGACCGACAACCGGAAGCGGCCGGTCGTAGTGATCGACCCACGCGCCGGCCAGGGCCCCGGTATCGGCGGCTTCAAAGCCGAGAGCGAGATCGGCGACGCCTTGAACGCGGGCCATCCGGTTTATTTCATTGGCTTCAGCGCGGAGCCGGTGCCCGGTCAGCAATTCCTCGATGTCGTCGAAGGCCAAGTGAGCTTCTTCGAGCGGGTGGTCGAGCTGCACCCGGAAGCACCGCGCCCGTTTGCCATCGGCAACTGCCAGGCGGGCTACCAGACGCTGATGGTGGCCATGCTGCGGCCTGACCTGTTCGGGCCTTGCCTGGTCGCGGGCTCGCCGATGTCCTACTGGCAGGGCGTGCATGGGAAAAACCCTATGCGCTACGCAGGCGGCCTGCTCGGCGGGAGCTGGCTCACCGCAATGACCAGCGATCTCGGCAACGGCAAGATCGACGGGACGGGGCTGATCCTGAACTTCGATATATTGAGCCCGGCGAATTGGCTATGGGGCAAGCAATACGAGGTCTACACCCACGTCGACACCGATGCGGAGCGCTACCTCGAGTTCGAGAAGTGGTGGGGCGACTTCATCGAGCTCAACGGCGACGAGCTGCAATTTCTGGTCGACAACCTCTTCATCGGCGACAAGCTCACCCGTAACCAATTGCGATCCCGCGACGGCACGACTTTCGATGCCCGCAACATCACCTCGCCAATCATTGTGTTCACCTCGTCGGGCGACAACATCAGTCCGCCGCCGCAGGCGCTCGGCTGGATTGTGGATCTGTATCAAGATGTCGAGGATATCCGGGCCACCGGGCGGACGATCGTATATTGCCTCGGCCAAAAGTTCGGCCACCTCGCGATCTTCGTATCCTCAAAGGTCGGCGCCAAGCAGGACGAGGAGTTCGTCCAGCTCGTGGACGTCATCGACTGCCTGCCGCCCGGTCTCTACGAGATGGTCATCTCACCGCGCCCGGCCGACGTGCCCTTGGGCGGCTTTGTGACCGAGGACTGGATCGCCCGCTTCGAAACCCGCTCGCTCGACGACATTCGCGCGGTCGGCCGCAACAGCCCCGCCGACGATCGCGCCTTCGCTGCCGTGGCCCGGCTGTCGGAAATCAACCTCTCGATCTACCGCACCCTCATGCAGCCCTTTGTTCGTGCGCTCGCCAACCAGCCGGTGGCGGACATGGTCCGTGCTCTGAACCCGCTCAGGCTCAGCTACACGATATTTAGCGATCGCAATCCATGGATGAAGGGCGTGCAGGCGCTGGCTGCCAGCGTGCCCGCGGCGCGCACTCCCGTGGCGGCCGACAACCCGTTCCTCTCGTTGCAGGCGCGGGTCTCGGAGCAAATCACTACCGGCCTGCATTCCTATCGCGTCGCCCGCGACCGAATGGAAGAGCAGATGTTCTTCGGATTCTTCGGCTCGCCCGTCGTGCAGGCGCTGCTTGGCCTCGATGCGGAGAGCGAGGTGCGGCCGCGCCCCGGTATCTCGCCCGAAAAGGTGGCGGCACGACAGGCCCGGGCGGACGAGATCGCGAGAAAGCTGCGGATCGGCGGGATCGACGAAGCGCTGACCCGGGCGGTGCTGTACATCACCGCAGCCGAGCGTGTGATTGATCAGCGCACCATGCTCGCGTTGAACGCTGCGCGCCAGAAGCTCATGCATCTATCGCTCGCCAAGTTCAAGGCACTGGTGCGGGACCAGTTCTTCTTGCTGCAGCTCGAGCGTGAGCGCGCAATGGAGGTGCTCGCGAACCTCGTGCCTGGGGCAAAGGCGCGCAAGGAGCTCCTCGAGCAAGTGCGCGCGATCGTCGGCGCGGGTGATCCTCCGCTCGCAGCGGAGCGCGACCGACTGGACCAACTTTCGATGGTACTGGCGACGCCGAGCACACAGCCGCCTGAAGCCACGATATCCGGCCGAACCATCACCACTAATGGGAGCGCCCAGCCCGCCGATATAAAGCATTGAGCGGAAGCAGGAGGCACCACCGCTATGGCGTTCGTCCAGAACAAGACGTTCGACGAGATCAGAGTTGGTGACACCGCGTCGGTCCAGCGTACCCTACAGGCGCGCGATGTCCGCGCCTGGGGCGCCGCGTTTGGCGATGTCGCCCTGTTGACCGAGTCCGCCGACACCCACGCCACGGCCGGAATTATCACTGCAATCCTCACCTCTCTCGTCGGGTCGGCCCTGCCTGGCCCCGGATCGTCGGTTCGCTCGATCACGGTGCATGTCAAGGCGGCTCTACCGATCGATGCTGTTGTGACCTCGAAGATCGTGGTGCGGGAGAAACGAGCGGACAAGAAAGTCGTCATTCTCGAAGGCCAATCCACCGGACCGACGGGGCAACAGGTGGCGACCGCCACGATTGAAGTTGCGGCGCCCGCAACCCGAATTCGGCGCAATGTGCCGGAACATCGGCTGGACGGGCTGCTGCAGCGCTGCCACGGGCTCAAGCCGATGCTTACCGGGGTGGTGCACCCATGCAGCCCCGAGGCGCTGGCCGGCGCAGTAGAGGCAGCCGAGGCTGGGCTGATCGTGCCCCTGCTCTATGGGCCGAAGGACGATCTGCACACGATCGCAGCGGCTGCCAAGCTCGACATTTCCAGCTTCCGCATCGTGGCGACCGATGGTCCGGAAGACTCCGCGCAGAAGGCTGCCGCGGCCGCCGGCGTCGGTGAGGTGCAGGCGCTGATGAAGGGCAGCCTGCACACTGACGTACTGCTGCACGCGATCATGCAGAAGGAAGCGAAACTGCGCACGGGCCGTCTGCTCAGCCACTGCGCGATGATGTCGGTGCCCACCTATGCGCGTCGCATCATTGTCACCGACGTTGCCCTCAACATCGCGCCCGACACCGACCAGAAGCGCGACATCTGCCAGAATGCGATCGGCTTTGCGCGCGCGCTCGGTATCGAGATGCCGAAGGTCGCCGTGCTGGCCGCAATCGAGATGGTGAACACAAAGATGCCGGCCTCGCTCGACGGGGCGATACTCGCCAAGATGGCCGATCGCGGGCAGATTGTCGGCGGCATCGTCGATGGTCCGCTCGATCTCGATGCCGCGGTCGATGCCCAGGCGGCGCGGATAAAGCACATTACGTCACCCGTCGCGGGCACCGCCGACGTGCTCGTCGTGCCGAATATCGAAGCCGGCAACATGATCTACAAGAATCTCACTTTCATGGGGGATGCCCAAATGGCAGGGCTGGTCGTCGGCGCGCGCGTCCCGATCGTGCTGACCAGCCGCGCCGATACCGCCGATGCGCGACGCTTCTCGGCCGCTGCCGCCGTGCTGTATGCCGACGCGCTGGCGCGCGATCCCGCGAGCATTCTGCCTGAGGTGTCGGAGTAGGCGGCCATGACCGACGCCATCATCGTCATCAATGCGGGCTCCACCAGCCTGAAGTTCGCCGCCTTTGCAGCGGACGCCGCCGGGTCGCTGCCGCTGCTTTGCCGCGGCCAGATCGACTCCATGCATGACGATCCTCAGTTCATAGCCATGAATCCGGCAGGCAAGCCCCTGGATACACACGAATGGGGCAAAGGTCATGCAATCGATCATAAGATAGCTCTGCACTTCGTGATCACCTGGCTGGAAGCCAACATCGCCAACATGAAAGTGGTGGCGGCAGGCCACCGCATCGTGCTCGGCGGCGCCCGCTTCGAGGCGCCGGTGCGGATCGACGACGATGTGCTCTCATATCTCGACTCGCTCGTGGTCATGGAGCCATCGCACCAGCCTTACAATGTGCGGGGCGCGCGCGCTGTCGCCGAGGCGTTCCCTGGCTTGCCGCAGGTTGCGTGCTTCGACAGCTCGTTCCATCGCACGATGCCGGAAGTGGCACAGACTTATGCGCTTCCCAAGGACGTGCGCGATGCCGGCGTGCGCCACTGGGGCTACCACGGCATCTCCTACGACTACATCAACAGGCAGGTGCCCAAATACGCACCTGGTGCGCGGCGGGTGATCGCGGCGCATCTCGGCGGTGGCGCCAGCATGTGTGCCATGC
>CAYUBZ010000081.1:5017-8772 GCA_964443205.1 uncultured Hyphomicrobium sp.
GCGCGGCGGGTGATCGCGGCGCATCTCGGCGGTGGCGCCAGCATGTGTGCCATGCTCGACGGAAAAAGCATCGAGACGACGATGGGTTTCGCCGGCGAGTCTGGTCTGCCGATGGCGACGCGCGCGGGCGACGTGCCGCCGGGCGCGCTGTTCTACCTGCTACGTCGCAAGCTGTTCGACGATGTGTCACTCGAAAAGATGCTCTACGAGCGTTCGGGCTTGCTCGGTTTGTCCGGCGTCAGCGACGACATGCGTGAGCTGCAGGAGAGCAAGGATCCGGCGGCAATCGCGGCGGTAGAGCACTTCGTCTACGTGATGACGAAATACGCGGGCGCCTACGCCGCTGTGCTCGGCGGGCTCGATGCCTTCGTGTTCACCGCCGGCATCGGCGAGCATTCGGCGCCGGTTCGCGCGGCGTTCTGCGCCAAGCTGCCTTGGCTGGGCATCAAGCTGGATACACAGGCGAACGCTTGCAACGGCCCGCGCATTTCCACCGCGGACAGCCCCGTCTCAGTGTGGGTCATTCCGACGAACGAGGAACTGATGATCGCGCAGCACACGCAGGCGCTCGTTCTCTCGTGATTGAGCTTCGAGGCAGGGGGCCTAGCAAAAGCGGAAAGAACGACCATGAGAGAATCCAAAGTCGCTAAGCCCACTGCTCGCGTCTCCAAGTCCGGAGCCAAAGCCGGACCCAAGGCACATGCCAAAGCCCCGTCCAGGTCGGGAGCGAAGCACGATGCGAAGGGCGACTTGAAGACTCTGCCGCTCAAGGAGGTCGAGAAAAAGTTGGGCTCGTCGCCGGACGGTCTCACGCAAGCCGAGGCACAAAAGCGGCTGGCCCAATGCGGCCCCAACGAGATCGAAGAAAAGAAAACCAATCCGTTCCTGAAATTCCTCACCTATTTTTGGGGGCCGATACCGTGGATGATCGAGGCGGCCGTGGTCCTATCCGCTCTCGCCCGGCATTGGCCGGACTTTGGCATCATTCTCGTTCTGCTTCTCGCCAACGCCGTGGTGGGCTTCTGGGAAGAGCGTCAGGCGGGAAACGCTATCGCTGCGCTGAAGGCCAAGCTGGCGGTCAGGGCGCGGGTGAGGCGCGATGGGAAATGGGTCAATCCGCCGGCGCGGGAGCTGGTGCCGGGCGATGCGATCCGACTGCGCTTGGGCGACATCGTGCCGGCCGATGCGCGACTCCTCGCGGGCGATCCGGTGGAGGTGGATCAATCCGCCCTGACCGGCGAATCCCTGCCCGCCACGCGCAAGCCCGGCGAGGCCGTATTCTCCGGTTCGATCATTCGCCAGGGTGAAATCGGCGCTCTTGTTTACGCGACGGGCGCGAACACTTATTTCGGCAAAACGGCCGAGCTGGTGCAGGATGCACACACAGTCAGCCACTTTCAGCGCGCCGTGCTGAAAATCGGCAATTACCTCATCATTCTTGCCGTGGCTCTGGTGACGGTGATCGTAACCGTCGCAATCATCCGCGGCGATCCGATCCTTACCACGTTG
Organism: uncultured Hyphomicrobium sp.; assembly: GCA_964443205.1. Taxonomy (GTDB): domain Bacteria; phylum Pseudomonadota; class Alphaproteobacteria; order Rhizobiales; family Hyphomicrobiaceae; genus Hyphomicrobium_A. Next base: position 6,527 of record CAYUBZ010000081.1, read on the forward strand.
CAGTTCGCTTTGGTCCTCACCGTTGCGGCGATTCCCGTGGCGATGCCGACGGTGTTGTCGGTCACGATGGCAGTGGGCGCGCGGCTACTCGCCAGGAAAGAGGCGATCGTGAGCCGGCTGGTGGCGATCGAGGAATTGGCGGGCGTCGATGTGCTGTGCGCCGACAAGACCGGCACCCTGACCCAGAACAAGCTGACGCTGGGCGATCCGTTCAGCGTGGGCAAGATCTCCGCCGCGCGGGTGATCCTCGACGGCGCGCTCGCTTCACGCGCTGACGACAACGACACCATCGATCTCGCCGTTCTCGGCGGACTTAAAGATGATCAGTCCTTGAAGCCCTACAAGATCGTGCACTTTGTGCCGTTCGACGCGGTGCATAAGCGAACCGAAGCGACGGTGAAAGGCGAGGACGGAAAGCAGTTCAAGGTGACGAAAGGCGCGCCGCAGGTGATCTTGGCGTTGTCGTCCGGCGCCGCAAAGGTAAAGCCCGCGGTCGACAAGGCGGTCGGTGGGTTCGCCGCGCGCGGATTTCGATCACTGGGCGTGGCGCGCGCCAAGGGCGACGGCCCGTGGCAGTTCCAAGGCGTGCTGCCGCTGTTCGATCCGCCGCGCGCCGACGCCAAGGCAACCATTGCGACCGCAGAGAAGATGGGCGTCAAGGTCAAGATGGTGACGGGCGATGCGCTGGCCATCGCCATTGAAACCGCAAAGAAGCTCGGGATGGGCACCAACATTATCGATGCGAGCAGCCTGGGCGACGCCAAGCGTCAGGAGACCGCGTCCGCATCCGAGTCGATCGACTCGATCGAAAACGCCGACGGCTTCGCCCAAGTTTTTCCCGAACACAAGTTCCACATTATTGACGTCCTTCAAAAGCGCGGCCACATCGTCGGCATGACCGGCGACGGAGTGAATGACGCTCCCGCGCTGAAGAAAGCCGATTGCGGCATTGCGGTCTCCGGCGCGACGGACGCCGCGCGCGCAGCGGCGGCGATCGTGCTTCTGACGCCCGGCCTGTCGGTGATTATCGACGCGATAAAGGAAAGCCGCCGCATATTCCAGCGGATGAACAGCTACGCGATCTACCGCATTGCCGAGACTTTGCGCGTGTTGTTTTTCATGACTCTTGCGATCCTGATCTTCAACTTCTATCCGTTGACGGCAGTGATGATCGTGATGCTGGCACTCCTGAACGACGGCGCCATCCTGGCCATTGCTTATGATAATGTTCATTACAAGGACCAGCCCGAAGCGTGGAACATGCGGGTGGTGTTGGGCATCTCCACGGTGCTGGGCACCATCGGCGTCGTTGCCGCGTTCGGCCTGTTCTATCTTGCCGAGCGCGTATTCCATCTCGACCACGCGCACGTCCAGACCCTGATGTATCTGAAGCTGTCCGTGGCCGGCCATCTGACCATTTTCCTGACCCGCACGCGCGGCCCATTCTGGTCGATAAAGCCTGCGCGGCTCCTATGGGTGGCGGTGCTCGGCACGCAGACGCTGGCGACGCTGATCGCCGTCTACGGGCTGCTCATGACGCCTCTCGGCTGGGGCTGGGCTCTGTTCGTCTGGGGCTATGCCCTTTCCTGGTTCCTCGTGAACGACCGCATCAAGCTGCTCGCCTATCGGATTTTCGATCCAACCGCCGCTCCCCTGCTGGCGGAGGAACCGCGGCAAATGTCCGCTGATCGACGCTGAGCAGCCGCGGCGTCCAGCTTCCGCCGAGGCGTGCTCCTGGCCCTTCTCGCCCGTTCGTTGCGGCGCACCAAGTCGTCAGCAGCTGGGTGTAGACCGGTCATGCCGCGGACATGAGTCGCACGGGGAATTTTGACCCAACGCTGACCTCATGACAGGATTCGACACGCGACCCTTCCTGAAGGCCAAGCTGACGAGGTTAGCTGCTGACTCTGATTACCTGCTCCTGACGAGGCGGCGATCCGTTCGGCGCCGCGGCGATCAACGCAATGATCGACGTCGCAAAGCCACAGCGAAACACTGTCACACGGGACATCAAACGGCGCGGGCCAGTTCTGTGATGGTGGAGACACTGCTGCCGCGGACTGCCGCCTCTGCCATTTTTCGTTTTCTTCTCTCTGCTGGCCTCTTGGTATACGCTCCGTGCTAGATATTTACGCGCGCACTGGCTGAGGCAGCTAGAGGGACAAGGTAGCGTTCATTTTTTGCGGAGGAGACCATGGATATTTGGGCATGGCGGGGGCAGGCGGCAGCATTGGCCCTCCTTTTGG
>CAYUBZ010000082.1:0-8652 GCA_964443205.1 uncultured Hyphomicrobium sp.
GGTTCGACTCAACGGCCGGAAAGCTGCGCCCCGCGCTCCTTGATTTGGCGCTTACAGATTTCGCGCCACTTGCTCTTGGTGATGTGCGTGCCCGCATCCCAGATTGCGATGCAGTCATCGAGAGCTTTCGCTTCCGAAGCCTTGTCGGCTTGCGCGGGTTCGGTGTCTTGCGGGAGCTCGGCCGCGTCGGGCATGTAGTTGCGCGTTCCCTTGCGCGCCGCAAGCTGCACGAGGTGGAACCCCGGCGCCGCGCTCGGCTTGCTCAGAGGAAGAGCGAGCGACGGACCAGCTGCAGCTCCTTGCGCAAGTGCAAAGAAGAGAGCGGTCACACACAATCGTCGAGACGTAAGCATGGCAAAACACGGCTACTGAATGCAGACGCACAAGCCTCCCTCATATGAATTAAGGGCGGTTTAAACGCCTGCCGCAAATGCCCGCTTGCTCCCCTTTTAGCAGAAGGGCGGCGTGATTTCCAATGGTCACACGGAGGTCCGTGACACGAATGACGCCACTGTTGCTGTCCGCGAGCGGCCTGCCGGTGACCTATTGGTTGCCGGGTTGGAAGTTCTGGTTGGGCACGGGAGGCGCGAATGGGCGCTGTATTCTGATGTACGCGTGTGAGGCAGCTGTGTGACAGGCGTTGCAGCCGGCGGTTAGCCGGTCGAATGCGCGAGCAAATCTTCTCTTGTTCTTGGCCGCGATTGCCTTGGCCAGATCGGCGAGTGGGGCGTCCAGGTTGGAGCTAATCATGGCCGCCAGCGGTTGATCCTTGAGCGTCGGATGCAGCTTCGTGGCGTCCTCGAAACCTTCCTTGATTTCATGGAGCTCGAATTTGGCGAGCGGCCAGTTCTTTGCCTTGCCTGCAAACCACAGCTTTGCATGCCGCACCTGAGTAGCGGCCATGAACTCTCCCAATCCTGGAACATAAGGTTCGGTGGCGGGTCGCTCATTCGCCGCGACGATGCTGGCGGCAGCCATACTCAGCACGGCGATTAGCGCAAAGCGTTCCATCTATCCCTCGATGAGTATGCAATCCCCTACACCAGCCCCTTCCTCTGCTGGATCATCATGTACGTGTTGTACGTCTGCTCGGCGAGCTGGAACCACAGATAGTCGGCGCCGCGGATCTCCGTCATCGCCTCGTACACCTTCTTGAAGGTGGCGTTCTCTTTGCAGATCTCGGCGTACACCTCGTTCGACGCGGTGAAGCAGGCATCCAGCACGGCCTCCGAGAACGGACGCGGCTCGGCGCCGCCGATGGCGAGCCGTTTCAAGGCCGGCGGGTTCTCGATGTCGTAGCGCGCCATCATCGTCGTGTTGGCGAGCGCCGAGGCCGACTTGACGGCCGCCTGATAATATTTCGGCAGCTGGTTCCACTTCTCCAGGTTGAAGAAGAAGTTGAGCATGGCCTGGCCTTCCCACCAGCCGGGGTAATAGTAGTACTTCGCCACCTTGGAGAACCCGAGCTTCTCGTCGTCGTAGGGGCCCACCCATTCGGCGGCATCGATGGTGCCCTTCTCGAGTGCCGGGTAGATGTCGGCGCCGGCGATCTGCTGGGGCACGGCGCCGATGCGCGCCATCACCGCGCCGGCGAGCCCGCCGATGCGGATCTTCAGGCCGTGCATGTCGGCAGGCGTGTTGATCTCCTTGCGGTACCAGCCGCCCATCTGCGCGCCCGTGTTGCCGCCGGGCAGTCCGAAAATGTTGTAGCGCGCGTAGAACGCATTCATCAGGTCGATGCCGCCGCCCTCGTACATCCAGGCGTTCTGCATGCGGTAATCAAGGCCGAACGGCACCGCCGTCCCGAAGGCGAACGTCGGGTCCTTGCCCCAATAGTAATACGACGCAGTGTGGCACGCCTCGACCGAGCCGCTCGACACGGCATCGGCGGCCGACAGGCCCGGCACGATCTCGCCCGACGCGAAGACGTGGACCCGGAAGCGGTTGTCGGTCATCGCGGCGAGCGCGTTGGCGAACACCTCGGCTGCGCCATAGATCGTGTCGAGCGACTTGGGGAAGCTCGACACCATGCGCCATTCGAGCGCCGGCATCGTCTGGGCGAGCGCCGGTGCCGCTATGGTGGCGCCCGCAGCGCCCACCGTGGCCGCGGTCAGGAATCGGCGGCGATCGACCTTGTCCGTCCCCGGCATGCGTCCTCCCTCAAGCGGCCACTGGTACGGCCCCTTGTCTGCTTCGATACTTATAGGCGAGGCCCCGTACGCCCACAATTCGCCAGCCCTGCTTGCCGGCCGGGCGCCCGCAGCCTAAACCGCCTCCCATGCCCCATGGCGATCAAGTTGGCGAGGTGACCGGCGTGCTGCTGGCCGGCGGGCGCTCGGCGCGCATGGGCGGCAGCGAGAAGGCCCTCATCGAGATCGCCGGCAAGCCGATGCTGGCGCATGTCATCGCGCGCTTTGGGCCGCAGGTCTCGCGGATCGTGCTGAACGCCAACGGCGATCCGGCGCGCTTCGCGCAAGCCCGCCTGCCCGTGGTCGCCGACGCGGTCGACGGCTACGCGGGCCCGCTCGCCGGACTGCATGCTGGCCTCGCTTGGACGCTCAGCGAGACGCCGCAAGCCCGCTTCGTCGCCAGCGCACCTGTCGACACGCCGTTCCTTCCCGGCGATCTCGTTGCGCGCCTGCTGGCTGCATTGCAACGCGACGGCACAACGTGCGCCATCGCATCCTCCGGCGGCAGGCGCCATCCGGTCGTGGGCGTGTGGGACGTGGCGCTGATCGACCGTATCGCCGACGCACTCCGGCAGAACGTGCGCGCCATGCACCAGTTCGCGGAGACGCAAAGAGCCGCCGTCGTCGATTTCGCATGTGTCGAGGCCGGCGGCGTGACGGTCGACCCCTTCTTTAATGTGAACACACCTGCCGATGTCGAGACGGCCCGCGCGCTTCTGTCGGGCAGCGCACACCCGACGCAGCGGCCGTGACGGCGAACGCCGCAGCGGCCCGCTTTTCCGCAGCCTTTCCAACGAAACCGTGGATAACGTGTGGGGAAATTGAACCTTTGTACCTACTACATTGCGCTGCGTGTTAACCGTTGCGCGTTCTGGACTTAGGCATTCTTCTGAGAAAGTGAGTGATTGTCATGGCTCAAGATCAGCAGACATCTGCAAGAGTGGCCGCTATCGCTTCCAAGGCCTTGCAGAACCCCAACTCCCTCACCGCCGAAGAGATCAAGACGCTCGCTGCATCGGTGCAGAATCAATTGTCCGGTCAGCAGCATCAGCAGAATAAGCAGCAGAGGTAGGCTCGGCCTCTTCTCTTAATCGTTCGACCGACAGGACACAGCGAGTGGGTATCGTCATGATCCCGCTCGCTTGTGCTTTGTCAGGGCTCTCCAGATCACCGACGTTCTGGCAGACGACCATCACTTCGGGCGTGTCCTTGAGAAGCCAGCCGACGGTCGCAACCTCGACGGGCTTGGTGTCGGGCAGCGCCGCAAGGTAGCGCCAGTGACTGCATGGCTGGCGGCTGTCCTGCCAGCGGATGATGACCAAGTGACAGTCTTGCTGCATCGTGCCCCCAAGGTGCTCGCAAGTGATTCGTTGGCGGAATCATAGCAGACTCAACGGTTTCCGTTGTGGTGCGTTTGCACCGCGCGGCCGCTTCTTTGAAAGGGCGGCGCGTGCCGGCATCGCGGCGTTCATCGAGCGCCACATCCGTCACTTGCGGCCCGAATAGCGGCTCCGCACGGCCAGAAACAAACGCGCGGCGCGCGGGCTGCCCGCAGCCTTCCAGCGCCGCCGCAGGTAGCCCGCGGCGAGAACGAGGACGACGAGGGCCACCGCCGCCCACAAGGCCCAATGGGCGCTCAGCGATCGCTCCGGCAGCGCCTCGTTGGGAACCGGTACGAGACGCCCGGCCCGGTTCGGCTGCAGCGCCTGGCCCAGGACGGCCGCGCCGGGGATGGCATTGGCGACGGTGGCGCGGCTGCAGCGATGCCGGGGCTCACCGACATCTGCACCGACATGGGCCCCGGCGCGGACCGCGAGCCACGCGAGAAGGCTTACGAAGACACGCATACCCTACATCCCGTAGCCTCCGGGTTTTGTTCCACAAAAGATGCGCTCGCGCGCCGTCCCCTGCCGCTCATGACCGCCGGGCGGCGTACAAAGCCCTTGAACCGGACCCAGCCGTCGCTAGCTTAGCCGCAAGCCCGCCTATGATGCGGCGGCGGCAAGCGGGGAAGTGTACATGGATATCGGCACGAGCAGGGACCTAGATGCGTGATCGCGTAGATTTGCAGGCCTTGCCGCCGCTGACCGACCGCTATGGCCGCGCCATCACCTATTTGCGCGTGTCCGTCACCGACCGCTGCGACTTCCGCTGCGTCTACTGCATGTCCGAGCACATGACGTTCCTGCCCCGGCGCGATCTGCTCACGCTGGAGGAGCTCGACCGCATCTGCTCCGCGTTCGTTGGGCGCGGGGTCACCAAGCTGCGCATCACCGGCGGCGAGCCGCTTGTGCGCAAGAACATCATGTGGCTGTTCGAGGCGCTCAGCCGCCACCTCGATGGCGGGGGCCTGGAGGAGCTGACGCTGACCACCAACGGCAGCCAGCTTGAGCGCTTCGCCCGCCCCCTCAAGGACGCCGGCGTTGAGCGCATCAACGTCTCACTCGACACCCTCGATCCCGATCGGTTCCGCGCCGTGACCCGCTGGGGCGATCTGGCGACCGTCATGGCGGGGCTCGCCGCCGCCGACGCGGCAGGCCTCAAGGTCAAAATCAACACGGTCGCCCTGAAGGGCACCAACGAGGACGAGATCGACGACCTCATTCGATTTGCGCACGGTCGCGGCTATGACCTGACCCTCATCGAGACGATGCCCATGGGGGAGGTCGACGACGACCGCACCGACCAGTACCTGCCGCTGTCGATCGTGCGTGCGCGCCTCATGGACCGCTGGACCTTGGAGGACATCCCCCATCGCACGGGCGGGCCGGCGCGCTACGTCAAGCTCGCCGAGACCGGCGGCCGGCTCGGCTTCATCACGCCGATGACGCACAACTTCTGCGAAAGCTGCAACCGGGTGCGGCTCACCTGCACCGGCACGCTCTACATGTGCCTCGGCCAGGAGGACGCAGCCGACCTGCGCGCGCCTCTCAGGTCTAGCGAGGACGACGCCGCGCTGCAGGCGGCGATCGACGAGGCAATCGAGCGCAAGCCCAAGGGGCACGACTTCGTCATCGACCGGCGCGCGGGCAAGCCGGCGGTCGCCCGGCACATGAACGTCACCGGCGGGTAGGACAATTGCCGGCGCCTGGCGGCGTGAACGGCGTTGAGTTTGCGAGGGGGCGATGCCGACGCCAGGTATGGGGCTCTTGAAGGCGGCCCGGCTCACGCGGCGGCAGCTGATCGTGTTCGCGCTTACCTCGGCCATCCTCAACGGGATTATCACCGCCTGCGTCGGCACGTGGCTCGCCCAGACCTACACCACCCAGCAGAGTCGCAGGAAGTCGGTCGAGGATATCGCGCGCCTCGTCTACGACCGGCGCACGCGGGCGGGGATGGTCGTCTCGTCGTTGCGCCGCAACGCCCCGCTCGAGGAGGTGCAGTTCCGCAAGCGCGCCTACGACGAGGCCTACGTCGACTGGAACAAGAACATCCTGCTCAATCTGTTCGTTATCAGGGAGGTGGGCGGCTCGCTCAAGTTTGCCTCGCTCGAGCAGATGTTCGAGGACGACCTCGTCGGCGCCATGGCCGACGTCGACCGCTGCCTAACCAAGGCTTACGATTTCAGGCTCGCGGGCGAGGATCCGGTCCAGTTGCTCGACGGCTGCCAGATGAGCGAGCTGCATCAGTTCGTGCTCGATTGCGGGGCGACCTTCACCGACGAGCTCTACAAGCTGACGCAACTCTCGTTTTCTCCCTTCGCGGGCGCGAAGGCGGAGCGCAAGAAGATCGCCGAGGCCAACATCAAGGCGAATTGCACACGGCCCCCGGCACTAGCGCCTCCGACGTCTGTGCCGTTGCCCACCGCGCCCGCGACCGGGACGACGTCGCCTGCCGCACCGTCGTCTCCGCAATCGCAGGGGGTGCAGCCTTAGGCCAGCAGCTTGCGCACGCTCTCGCGCACCTGATCCAGCGTGAACGGCTTCGACAGCACGGCCACGTGCGGCCCCGACATTTCCTTGGCGCGATCGAGCTGGTCGGCAAACCCCGACATGAGGAGCACGCGAAGGCCCGGCTGCAGCGGGAAGGCGCGCTCGGCCAGCGCGATGCCGTCGATCATCGGCATCTCCACGTCGCTGACCAGGAGATCGAACTTGAGGCCGCCTTCCTTGACTTGCTCCAAAGCCTCGCCGCCGTCTTGGGTGATGGTGACGCTGTGCCCATCGGCCTCGAGCGCACGCCGGACCAGATCGCGGGTCGCCGCATCGTCATCCGCCAGCAGTATCTGCGCCATTGCTCGTCCTCCCAGCCCCAACCTTGTCACTCGCGCACGACACGCCCCACGAACGGCAGCTCGCGGTAGCGGTGCGCAATATCCATACCGTAGCCGACCACGAAGGTATCCGGGCACTCGAACGCACAATAGTCCGGCTCGAGGGCGACGGCCCGCTTCACTTGCTTGTCGAGCAGCACGCAGGTCTTGATCGTGCGGGCGCCGCGCGCCGCGATGAGATCCTTGGCGAAGGCCAGCGTGCGCCCCGAATCGAGCACGTCGTCGACGATGAGCACGTTGCGGTTGCGCACGTCGAGGTCCATGTCGCGTAAGATGGTTACCTGGCCCGACGACGTGCGCGCCTTGCGATAGCTCGACAGCGTCATGAAGTCGACCTCCGGCGCCAGGCCGACCCCGTGCAGGGTGCGGATGAGATCGGCGGCGAACACGAAGCTGCCCTTCAAAATCGCCACGACCATCAGATTGTCGAGGCGGTCGGCCGCGATCTGGCGCGCGATCTGGCCCAGCCGGCGGGCAATGGCCTCGGGCGTGAAAATCACCTCGAGCTCGGGTCCGGCTCTCGTCTCGTAGCTCATGGCCGCTGGTCCAATCGCCGTTGTGCCGCTTTTGCGTGGGCCAGGATAGCAGGACATTGCATCACCACCACAATGCCGCCATAACGTCCCCGGCTCGTATGGGAGCCGGACGCACACGAACCCGCCACATTCCTGACCAATTGATCGCGCGTCACGCGTTCCTTTAGGGTCCTGGGAACCTTACGCTCAATGCCGCAGAAGACTGGCAGATATTCGTGATTCGATTGACGAACATTGCGCTCGCCTACGAGCGTGGCAACGACATCCTCGCCGAGGTGAACTTTCATTTGCGCCCGGGCTCCTTCCACTTCCTCACCGGCCCCTCCGGTGCGGGCAAGACCTCGCTGTTGAGGCTCCTCTTCATGTCGCTGCACCCCACGGGAGGGCATATCTACCTTTTCAACCAGGACGTCAGCCGCATCTCCACCTCCAAGCGCGCGCAGCTGCGCCGGCGCATCGGCATCGTGTTCCAGGATTTCCGCCTCCTCGACCATCTGACGACGTGGGAGAACGTCGCCCTTCCCTTGCGCGTCGTCGGCAAGCGCATTGCCGACTACAGGGAGGATGTTACAGATCTTTTGCAGTGGGTCGGTCTCGGCGACCGCATGCACGCCTATCCCTCGATCCTCTCGGGCGGCGAGAAGCAGCGCGCGGCGATCGCGCGCGCCGTGATCGGCAAGCCCGAGCTTTTGCTGGCCGACGAGCCGACCGGCAACGTCGACCCGCAGATGGCGCGGCGCCTGCTGCGCCTCTTCATCGAGCTCAATCGTCTCGGCACATCGGTGCTGATCGCCACCCACGACCATCAACTCATGCGGCAGTTCAAGGCGCCGCGTCTGGAGCTGCACGACGGCCATGTCCGGATCGTATGACAGACCCGGCGGCCGCCGGCACACGGTGCCATCGGCGGCCGCCTTCGATCCCTACGACGATGTGCTGACCGGGCCCAGCACGGGCCCGGACGGACAACGCTATAACTATGGCCCGCCGCCCGAAGCCAGGCTCGACACCCAGCGCCCGGAAATGTACGCACCAGCCCGCGCCAAGCGCAACGCGCGCAACAAGCAAACCAACACCCCCGTGGTGCCGCCCGATTCGGTGACGGGCCGCTCGCTCACGCTCGTTGTTTCCATCATGTGCTTTCTCGCCTGCCTCACGGCGGGCGCCGTCTACATGATCAACGAATCGGCGAACGCCTGGCTGAACGACATCGCCAGCGAGGTGACGGTCCAGGTCGAGCCGCAGGAGAACGTCGACATCGCCAAGACCGTGGCCGACGTGAAGGCCTATATGGAGAGCCGGAACGGCATCGCCCGCGCCAACCCACTGAGCCTCGACGACGCCGCCAAGCTGCTCGAGCCCTGGCTCGGGCAATCGGACGTCTTGAGCGCACTGCCGGTGCCGCGCCTCATCGCCATCGAGATCGACCGCAAGGCCCCGCCCAACATCGAAACCTTGCGCGACGAGCTCGGCAAGAAGTTCACCGGCGTCACTCTCGACGACCACCGCCGCTGGCAGCGCCAGATCAAGACCGTGACGAACTCGTTCGCGCTCGGCGGCATGGCCATCCTCCTGCTGGTCGCCGCCGCCACCACCGCAATCATCGTCTCGGCGACCCGCTCGGCCATGGCCTCCAACCGCGAGATCGTCGAGG
>CAYUBZ010000083.1:0-8642 GCA_964443205.1 uncultured Hyphomicrobium sp.
GCTCCCGCCGTTAAGGGCGCGACAGGCTGGCCCTTCGGCATCGGCGAGAGCGGCGAGAAGGCCGCTCCCGACCGCTGAAGTCGCTTCCGCGGATATCCCTAAGATCAGTCGAGACGGATACATTGGCCGGGGGGCACGCTCGTTCCCCGAAAGGCGTCCTTTGGCACTGGGAAAGGATGCGTGACCTAGGATGGCGCGGCGGCTTAGATGCACGCAATGCCTGTGGGTTCGTCGATGGCTTTCTTTCTTGCTGTTCTCGCCTTTCCGCTCACAATCTTCCTGGAAGGCGGTGCCAGCCTTGCAGGGGGTATGGGGGCGGTATTGTTTACGGCCACCTATGGCGTGGCGATCTTGCTGGCAATGCTGATCGCCCGCATGCTGGCGATCGGGCGGCAGGCCACGGGACCCACACAAATCGCGCTCTTCGGGCTCTATTTCCTCGTACTTCTCACCATCGAGCTCGCTGTCTTTGCGTACGTCGGCAAAGATCGGCCCAATTTCCCTCAAGGGATTCTCGCGCTGGCCATTTATTTAAAGCCGATCCTTTGGCTACCCACGCTTGCGTCGTGGTGCACATACGCGGCGGCGCTGTGGGTCGGGCACCTCAGAGCTGCGGAATGACGCGCTGTGCGCCGTGGCGGCTCGCGAGATAGGCCTCGCTCCTCATCTCCATCAGCCGCGACGCCGTGCGCTCGAAGGCCTCCGCTTCCGGCCCCTCGGGGTAGAGCTGCGCCGGCTCGGCATCGGCCGAGGCGATGAGGCAGACCCCGTTGTCGTAGAGCGTGTCGATCAGGTTGATGAAGCGCCGCGCCGCGCTGCGACGGTCCCGGGTCAGGATGGGCACGCCGTCGAGCACCACCGTGTGGTAAACGTGCGCGATGTGCAGATAGTCGAGCGCACCGAGCGCCACCTCGCACAGATCCGCAAAACCGAATCGCGCAACGCCCATCGACGCCACCGGGACCCGCACCTTGCGCCCCTTGACCTTCACCGTCTCGGGCCGCCCCGGATGCCGGCCCGTGAGCCGGTCCCAGTGGTGATCGAGCTGGGCCTTGGCGCGCGCATCGGCCGGGACGAAGTAGAGCGGCAGGCCCGCAAGCTTGTCCAGCCGGTAGTCCTTAGCTGCAAACAGCGCCACCACGTCCATGCGCTCTTCGAGCAAAGCGACGAAGGGAAGGAACAGCTGGCGATTGAGCCCATCCTTGTAGAGCGCACGCGGGGCCGCGTTGGACGTCGCCACGACGACGACGCCGCGCTCGAACAGCTGCTTGAACAGACGGCCGAGGATCATCGCGTCGGCGATGTCGGTGACCTGCAGTTCATCGAGGCAGATGAGGCCGGCCTCGTCCGCAATGCCGGCGGCCACGGCCGGGATCGGATCGCCGTCGAAAGTAAGTCGCGCTTCGGCAATCCGCTCGTGCACATCGGCCATGAACTCGTGGAAATGGCTGCGCAGCTTGGGCGTGAAGGGGGCGAGCTCGAAGAAGAGGTCCATGAGCATCGTCTTGCCGCGCCCGACGGGCCCATGGATGTAGAGCCCGCGGGGGCCCTCGTTGCCGGCGCGGGTGAGCACGGACAGCAAACCGGACCGGCGCGGCCGCCATTGACGCAGATGCCGTGCCAGCGTTGCCAGGCGCTGCGCGACCTCGAGTTGGACGCTATCCGCAACGAGCTCGCCGGCTGCAATCTGCGCGCGCAGGCGCTCGATCGGGTCTTCTGTCATCAGCGCGAATGTTCCCCCCGCACGGTCGACGCCGACTTGGACAAGTCCAGCGCGGGCCCGCAACCCGCCGCGACCGAATGTCACTTCGCGCGCAAAGCCAACGCCGTAAAGGCGCAGTAGTGCGTCAAGTTGGTGAGGGACATTGGAAATCCTGCCATGCCGATGGCATATGGCATATTGTGCACTGCAAAAAGACGGGGCGCAGCACGCCCCCAAAATGCCAGCCACTGAGCGGCGGGCTCTTTAGCCACCGGAGGCCCGGTGGGCGAGAGCGAGTGCGTAATGGCCCAAAAACGGAGGTTCTCGTCATGAGCGAGCGTCAGTTCTTGGGAGGAAACATAAGAAAGTTGTGGCCGACGGAAACAAACAAGTTCCGCGACCATCTCTTGCGGCTCGACAAGACGAGCCGGCGCCTGCGCTTTGCGCACGGCGTCTCCGATGCGTTCATCGAGGACTATGCCGCGCGCATGGCCGAGATGGGCGGCATCGCCTATGGCTATTTCGACGGCGAGGAGGTGCGCGCGGCGGCTGAGCTCAAGAAAATAGGCGATTTGTGGGGTCGCGAGGCGGAAGCGGCGTTTACTGTCGAGCAACCTCTGCAGGAGCAAGGCATAGGTACCGAGCTTATGGGCCGGGTCATCCGCGCCGCCCGCAATCGCGGGATCCAGCACCTGTGCGTGAGCTGCCTGGCGGAAAACGGCAAGATGCGCGCAATCGCGCGCAAATACGAGGCGGAGCTGCGCTTCGAGTACGGTGAAGTGATCGGTGAGATCGTGCCGGAGGGCCCGAATTACTTTTCACTGCTTGCCGAAGCGGTCGACGATCGCTTCGGTTACATGATGGCCGTGCTCGACCTGCACCGGCGCGTCGTAAAGGCTGCTTGATGCAACGCGATGCGTGTGGAAAGGACGGCAAAGCAAGTTTGCATGCAAAAGTTTGGTGATCTACGATGCGCAAGCGGCCTCGCAAGTGGAGGCGAAATGTGCAGATGATCAGCCAGAGCATTCGAAACACGAGGAAATTGAGGATTTCGCGCAACAGTTTGGATTGAATACACACTTTCGCAACGGATAATTTGCAATTTGCTGTCAACAAAATCTTTGAACTTGCGCATCATTTTTTTGTCCGGAGATGATTCGGACTCTAGAGAGAGATAGAAGCAGACAGAAAGAGAGAAGACCAATGGCTAAGAGGGTAGTGAAACGGAAGGTCAAGAAAGCACCGGCTCGTCGCAAGACGGCCAAGAAGTCGACCGCTCGTAAGACGGCTCGCAAGACGGGCCGTAAGGTTCGCAAGACGGTCCGCAAGGCCGCTCGCAAGCCGGCGAAGAAGCGTCGGGCTGCGTAAGCAGTCTCCAGTTCCGCGCGGCGAGCTCCCCTCGCCCGCGTCGCGTCAGAAGGCAGGGGGATCATTCCCAGCGTGCCTTCACCCCTTTCAAGGCCGGTGGCAGCGAAAGCGCCGCCGGTCTTTCTCTTTGTAAATCAATTACTTATTCTGGAAGATGGTTCACGGCCTCGATGTTATGGCCGTCGGGATCGAGCACGAAAGCCCCGTAATAGTTCTCGTGATAGTGCGGTCGCAACCCGGGCGCGCCGTTGTCGCGGCCGCCAGCCGCCAGCGCCGCCTCGTAAAAGGCCCGGACCTCGGCGCGATCTTTCGCCATGAAGGCGACGTGCAGCCGCGACTGCAACGGTTTCCCCGTGCCGATCCAGAACTGCGGCCGTTCCGCGCCGAATCCCGCATATCCGTCCTCACCGCCGTCGGAAAGGCTCACCTCCGTCACCAGGCGATAGCCCAATGGGGCCAGCGCACGGGTGTAGAACTCCTTGGAACGGGCAAAATCGCTGACGGGAAAGCCGATGTGATCGAGCATGCGACGTGTGCTCCTTGTGATGTGCAACTTGTGCATGAAGCGATTGCGGCCCGCTCATGCCCTCATACACGCCGCTCCACCATCAACTTCTTGAGCTCGGCGATGGCCTTGGCCGGGTTCAGGCCCTTGGGGCAGGCCTTGGTGCAGTTGAGAATCGTGTGGCAGCGGTAGAGCCGGAAGGGATCCTCCAGCGTGTCGAGCCGCTCCCCCGTCGCCTCGTCGCGCGAATCCTGCACCCAGCGATAAGCCTGCAGAAGGGCTGCCGGCCCCAGATAGCGATCCTCGTTCCACCAGTAGCTGGGGCACGACGTGGAGCAGCACGCGCACAAGATGCACTCGTAGAGGCCGTCGAGCTTCTGGCGGTCCGTGTGCGACTGGCGCCACTCCTTGGGCGGCGCCGGCGTGTCCGTCTTGAGCCAGGGCTCGATGAGGCGGTGCTGCGCGTAGAAATTCGTCATGTCGGGCACCAGATCCTTGACGACGCGCATGTGCGGTAGCGGATAAATTTTCACCGGGCCTTTGATCTCTTCGTACCCCTTGAGGCAGGCCAGCGTGTTGGTGCCGTCGATGTTCATGGAGCACGAGCCGCAGATGCCCTCGCGGCAGGAGCGGCGGAAGGTCAGCGTGGAATCGATCTCGTTCTTGATCTTGATGAGCGCGTCGAGAACCATCGGGCCGCAACGGCCGGAATCGATCCAATAGGTATCGACACGCGGGTTGGCGTCACTGTCGGGATTCCAGCGGTAGACGCGGAATTCCTTCCAATCGCCGTCCTTGTCCGGCTGGTTCCACGTTTTGCCTTTTTGGATTTTGGAATTCCTGGGAAGCGTGAGCTGAACCATGGGGCGGAGGCTTTCCTAATTCTGCGGCCTATGAGGGCTCATCGCCACCACATGAAGCCCCGGCGCACGTCCTGTCAACGCCGGCTTGCGCCGACGCCAGAGCGTCTTGAAGCGCCGGCGGCGCCTATTCGGGGCGGTACTTTTTCAACTCGCGCACGAGCTCGGTCAAACGCTGGGCCACCTCCGCCCCGGTGTCGACCGAGGTCTTTAGCGTAGCCCGCGCCTGGATCAGCTTGTTCAAACGATCCTGTTGCTCGCCGAAGCCGAAGAACAACTTTTCCGGCGCGTTGATCTCGCCGTCCTCCACCGCGCTCATCACGTCGAAGGCGTTCTGCGAAGCCAGCACCAGCATGGACGCGACGTCATTGATGAGTTGGTGGAACTGGCGCGCGGCGGCGGGACCCACACGCGGCCCGTGCACGCCGAACTTCAAGGGCGAGGAGGCCGGCGCGCCCTCGCCCGCAAACAGCTTGGGGTTGCGCTGAAAGCGGCGGAAGATCTCCTGCAGACCGAGGCAGCAGGTCTCCAGATCGCGCAGCGCCATCCCCGCCTTGCGCTTCGCCCGGCCGCGCTCAGGTGTCCGCTCCTGCGCGGTCCAGTTGACGGCGGCGATGGAGGCGATGGCGCCCAACGCCGCCAGCGCCGGCAGCACGGCGGTGAAGGGATCGGGCGCGAGACGCGTCTCGCCCTCGCTCTGCGAGCGGCTGTCGGACCTCTTGTCCCCCGCCCGGTTTCGCCCGCCCGCTCCCCTCGAGAACCGACTTCGCATTGCGCCCGCACCCCCTCTTCGCGCCGATCTTACGCCAAAACGCAAAATGCGGTCCCGCTCCGACGACATAAGGGCTCAAACGCAACGTGGATATGTATCTGCAAGAGCGCCCTTGCACCCCCTCCACGGCCAAACACGAGGAGACGGGCGGCAAGCGCCGTTCCGGCGATCAGGACGCGACATTCGCCGCCCGCCGCCGCGGTCGGGTTCGCGCAGTGCCCGGGGCTCGCAATCCGGCACGGCGCAGCCGGTCCAGCTGATGGGTACCGGATACCAGACCCGCGGCGCCCGCCTCCGCGTGCGCCCAGCTCGCGCCCGCGTCCTCGTTGCGAGGCGGACCGCGTGAGCCTAAGCAGGGACGATGCGGCCGGGGACAAGTTTTTCTGGCGGCACCCCGCAATGTTGCGGGTCTAGCCTGGTTGAGGAATAACCGTTATTACCCAAGATATTAGCGGCACGTGTTCGCATACGTTCAGAGGAGTGAAATGCCCTTTCCCGCTACGCCTGCGCTGACCGTCGATTGCGTCGTCCTCGATTCTGCGGACCGCGTTCTGCTCATACGGCGCGCCAACCCGCCCTTTCAGGGCCAATACGCGCTGCCCGGCGGCTTCGTCGACGTCGGCGAGACGGTCGAGGCCGCCTGCCGCCGCGAGCTCAAGGAGGAGACAGGTCTCGACGTCGGCGCCCTCCGCTTGATCGGCGTCTACTCCGACCCCGCGCGCGACCCTCGCGGCCACACCTGCTCCGTCGCGTTCCTGGCGCACGCCGGCAAGGCGCAACCAGTGGCCGGAGACGATGCCGCGGCAGCCGAGTGGATCGAGACGTGGCGCCGCGTGCCGCTCGCCTTCGACCATGCGCTGATCCTGCGCCATGCGTTGAGGCTGCTGGCGTCGTCGTGACCCGCCACCGAGTGAAAGGCCCCTACAGCGCTACCTGGTACCGCCGAAATATTCCGGCACGCCCGCGTTCAAGCATGTCTCCTGCACGCGGATGTCGCTGAAGACGAAGCGGCACAGCTCCTTCTTGTAGTTGGGGTTGTTGCGGATCTTGGCGGCCGACGGCTTGAAGCCGTGCTCCCGCGCAACCTGGGCCAGATACTGGTCCTGACAGTAGGGCGTCGCGATCAGGTTGCCCTGGACGCGCTGGAACCCATTCTCGCACCTGATCGCCGCCGCCGGCGTTGCAACGAGCGCGGCAGCCGCAACCAGAGACGCGAGGCGCAAAGCAAGTCTGAAAGAGTTTGTCATTTGGGTCTCCTTCGCCTGGCTGGTTCCGGCCCTGCCCATGCCGGAGCGACCGTTCCTGCGTAATGTAGGGTCGATCGCAGCCAGCTCCAACGTGTACGTTAGATACGAGCGAAGCGCCGTAAGCGGTTTCAAATTGATGCAAAGGGAGACGATGCGCCGCCGCACCGCCTCCCTGCCGTCTGCCTCAGAACGCCTTGCTCCAGTTGACCCACAGCGTGCCGACGCGCTCGAGCTGATAGCCGTTGGGGTCGTCGCTCAACGGCTGTAGCCACTCCACGGCGAACCGGTGGCCCTTCAAAGGGCCGCTCGGCACCACCGTGTTGACGCCTAGCCCCAAGTCCCAGAAGCGGCCGCCATAGTTGGCCACCAGATCGGGCGGGCTCCCAATATTGTGCGGCGTATTGTACTGCCCTTCGATCCGCCCCTGCTCGGTATGCAGAATGCGCACCGATGCCGAGATCCAGTTGGCGAGGCGATAGCTGCCCCAGGCGGTGGCCTTGAACACGTTGCCGAGCCGGTAGCCCTCATCGTTGGCGTCCTCCATGCGGATGATGCCGGACATCTGCGCGCCCCACGACCAGGGCCCTTCGCGGCCCGTGTAGGTGAGGCTCGGGCGGAAGTCCCACGTGCCGCTTCCGAGCTGCATGCCGTAGTGTGTGAGCTTACCATTGTTGGTCTCGTCGACGGAGCCGGTCGGCGCGCTGAACATCACGCCTGTATGCAGGTGATAGCCCGGCCCCTCGGACAACTTGACGAGGGCACCGAAGATCGTGTCGCCGAGGCCGTCGGTATCGTGCGACTTGGTGCCCATGCCGCCCATCAGCGGCGTCATCGTCATGTCCATGGTCATCCACTGCGGCATGAGCATGAGCGTCAGCCAGTCGGTGGGCGCGTACATGATGTCGAGCATGTGCATCTGCATCGTCATCTCGGCGGGCCTCATCATGCACTTGTTCGGCGGGCCGCAGGCATTGTCCCTGACGGTGGCATCCGACGCCGTGCCGGTGCCGTGCAGCATGTCGCCATCCTGGCGCATGTACATGTAGCGGTAGCCGACCATGAACTCGCCGGCCTTGTGCATGTGGTCGAGCATGACGCCGGCGGGCGCGTGTCCGTCGGCAAGCGGGGCGCCATCGGCCAGCGCCGCCGACGGTGCCGCAGCGGCGGCGAGTGCCAGGGATATCGTGAGGAAGGACAGCGGGTTGGCCCGCCTTGGTGCCGTCAAACCGGACATGATTTGGTACTCCAGAACTCAACTGGGGACCCGGCTCGGGTGGACCTCGCATCCGCATACGAGTGCGGTCGCGAGAGCCCGCAGCGGGCCCGTTGCATTCAAAGGTGTCGGGTGGTCGGAGGACGCTTACGACAGACGATCGCGCAAAGCGACGCGGGCCAGGTCCTCGAAAGGCTCAAGCGGCGATAGGAGGTCCGCGCGCGGGCGGCCGGTACAGCTTCTGCTGCACGATGCGCATGTCGCGCACGACGACGCGCGTCATGACGACTGCAAACGGCGCCGCGATCACGGGCTGGCATGCCGAAAGGATGGCGTGCGCCGGGGCGACGCCCATGCAGATCGGGCAGGATCCGGATTTGGCGGGGGCGGACGGACCGTCTTTGCCGGCGCCCCCATCCGCGCCGCACATGAGGCCGGCAACGGCATCCGGCTTCTCGCCAACCGCGGCCAGCGCCGCCTGCTTGTCGGCGGCCTCGATGGCGCTCGCCAGCATGATGGCGTTGTGGCGCGGAATCGCAGCAGCGTGCGCCAGCACGCCCAGCAACGCGATCACGCTCACCCACAAACGCAACGACATGACAACTCCCCAGCCAGCATTAAGGCCGGGAGGGCGCGCACATCCTCAAGCGGATTCTGGAGTCGGGGCCCATGATGGCGGCCCTATGTGGCCGTCCCGCAACCTTGCGGCAGGCCGCCGCACAGGCGGTTGCGGCCCGCTCGCCCCCTACTTGAGCTCCATGGAGACGCGGATCAGGTCGGCGGTGCGCTCCACCCCGAGCTTGCTCTTGATGATGGAGCAGGTGTTGGCCACCGTCTTGTAGGCAACGCCGATCGCCTGCGCGATCTCGGTCAGGCTGTTGCCCTCGCCCAAGAGCCGCAAAATCTCGATCTCCCGCGTGGTGAGCTGCTGCAGCGGGTCCTTGGCCGAGAGCTGGGTGAACGCCAGCTCGCCCG
>CAYUBZ010000084.1:0-8524 GCA_964443205.1 uncultured Hyphomicrobium sp.
CCGCTCGGCGCCAACGTGGCCGAGTTCACCGTCTCCGAGCTCGCCGGCGCCATCAAGCGCGCGTTGGAGGAGGGTTTCGGCTACGTGCGTCTGCGCGGCGAGGTGTCGGGCTTTCGCGGGCCCCACGCCTCGGGCCACTGCTACTTCGGATTGAAGGACGACAAGGCCAAGATCGAGGCCGTGGTCTGGCGCGGCGTCTACCAGCGGCTCAAAGTGAAGCCAGAAGAGGGCATGGAGGTCGTCGTCCAGGGACGCGTCACCACCTACCCCGGCTCCTCCAAGTACCAGATCGTCATCGAGAGCCTGGAGCCGGCGGGCCTCGGCGCGCTGATGGCGCTTTTAGAGGAGCGCAAGCGCAAGCTCGCCGCCGAAGGGGTGTTCGAGGAGGCGCGCAAGAAGCAGCTACCTTACCTGCCGCGCGTCATCGGCATCATCACCTCGCCGACGGGCGCCGTCATCCGCGACATGCTGCACGGGTTCGACGAGCGCTTCCCCACGCGCGTGCTGCTCTGGCCGGTGCGCGTGCAGGGCGAGACGTGTGCCGCCGAGGTCGCGGCCGCGCTTGCCGGCTTCAACGCCTTGCGGGCCGGCGGCGCCTTGGCGCGGCCCGACGTGCTGATCGTTGCGCGCGGCGGCGGCAGCTTAGAGGACCTGTGGGGCTTCAACGAGGAGATCGTCGTGCGCGCGGTCGCCGCGAGCCAGATCCCCGTCATCTCCGCGGTCGGCCACGAGACCGATTGGACGCTCATCGATCTGGTCGCCGACGCCCGCGCGCCCACGCCCACCAAAGCCGCCGAGTGGGCGGTGCCGAAGTTCTCAGAGCTTGCCGAGAGCACGGGCAAGCTGGGCCTAAGGCTCGCCACCAGCGCGCGCCGCGCGCTCGAGCACGCGCGCGCGCACCTGAAGGCCGCCATGCGCGGCCTGCCGAAGCTTCAGGACCTCATCGCCCTGCCGCGCCAGCGCTTCGACGCTTGCGACAAGCGTCTGGGCCGGGCGCTGCTCGCCAACACGCGCGCCCATCACACGCGCTACGTGCGCCTGTCGGCGCGGTTGCGGCCCGGCGCGGTGCAGCAGCGCTTAGCATTGTCGGGCGAGCGCCTCGCCGGTCTTTACGCGCGCGCCGGGCAGGCGCTGCGCAGCGCCACGGCAGCAGCCCGCCGCCAGCTCGACGGCCATGCCAAGCTCTTGGGCTCGCTTAGCTACCAGAGCGTGCTGCAGCGCGGGTTCGTGCTGGTGCGCGACGCTAGCGGCCGCACGGTGCGGGCTGCCGCCGGCTTGCATGCGGGCGATGCGCTGGAGCTCGAGTTCCGCGACGGCCGCGCCGCGGTCGAGACCCGCGCCGTGCATCTGGGCGAGGCCAAGCAGAAGGTCGCGGCGATGCCCGCTCACGCGCCGGACCCCTCGCTGCGCCGCACGAAGCGCCGGGGCGGCAGCGGCCAAGGCTCGCTGTTTTGATGCGCGCGCTGCAACACCAGCTTGACGCGGCCCGCGCGATTGGCGATGTGAAGTGCCCGAAATGCGGTAGCCGCCATCAGGGGCGTACATGAATCGGATCGACAGGTTTTTCGGCCTGCGGGGCGAGGCCAAGGTGAGGTACCTCGACGGAGAGTTCCAGGTGATCTCGCCCGGCGACTTCGTGCGCTGCGCGGTCACCGGCGAGCCGATCATGCTCCCCGACCTGCGCTATTGGAGCGTCGAGCTGCAGGAGGCCTACGTCTCGCCCGAGGTCTCGGTGCAAAGGTACCGCCAGACCCGGCGCTAGAGACCCGGCACTAGAGTCGGGGCGGCCGTGACGCGCGCTTGGGATAGCCCGGGTGCTGGGTGGCGGTCGCGATCAGCGAGGTGAGACGCCCAAGGTCGCGGTCGGAAAACGCCATCTCGATGGCGAGCGGCCGCGTCCGCTCCAGAAGTTCAACCGGCATCGTCTCCTCTCCGTCAAGGCGCACCCAGTCCTTTTCCGTGGTGACGAGGTGCACGCCGTCCGCGTGCGCCAGCGCCAGCAGCCGCTCGGCGTCCGCGCGCTTGAAATTGTGGTGATCTGGGAAGACGACGCGCTCCAGCACGCGCGCGCCCAAGCTATCGAGCAGCGCAAAGAACCGCGCCGGATTGGCGATGCCGGCAAAAGCCACGACCGGCGTGCCGCTGAGCCAGGCGGTATCGCCCTGGGGTACCGCGGCCACCTCCAGCACCGGCCCGTGAAAGCCGTGCCGCAGCAGCTCCTTGACGTCGGGGTTGGGCGGCGCTGCATTCCCGCGCGGCTCGGTGACGACGATCGCGTCGACGAGCCCCAGCTGGAACTCCATCGGCGCGCGCAACGGTCCCGCCGGGATCACCTCGCCGTTGCCGAGCCCGCGCCCGCCGTCGACGACGGCAATGGCCAGGTCCTTCACCAGCGCCGGGTTCTGCAGCCCGTCATCCATGATGACGGCGCTGACCTTGCGCCCGCTGTCCTCGATCGCGCGCACGCCGAGCTTGCGATCGCGGGCAACGAGCGTCGGTGCGACGCGTGCCAAAAGCAGCGCCTCGTCACCGAAGCGGCGCGCCGCGCCGGCGGTGTCCTCGACCCAGACCGGGCCCGGCTCGCGGCCGCCATAGCCGCGCGTCAGAAAGACGGGGCGACCGCCCTCGGCCAGAAGCTGGCGGGCGATGAACATCGCCAGCGGCGTCTTGCCGGTGCCGCCGGCGGTGAAATTGCCGACGCAGATGACGGGGAAGCGCGCGCGGTAGGGCTGGCGGCGGTGGAAACGCCATTGGGCGACCCAGCCGTAGAGCTGGCTTAAGGCCGCGAGCAGCGGCGCGAGCAGGCGCGGGCAAGGCGCATCGCCGTACCACCACTTCGGCTCCTCAAGACGCACGCTTCAATCTCTCGTCGGGCAGATAGCGCAGAAGCGTGGTGACGGTCTTCTCCAACGCGCCCGAAAGCGTGGCGAGCGCCTGCGTGGCGCCTGCGCGCATGTGGCCCATCTCCGACTGGCTCTGCAGCAGACGGGTGACGGCGGCGGCGAGGCTCTTGGCCGAATCCACCTCGACGGCGCCCTGGTGGCGCAGCAGCGTGCGGTAGGCGTCGCGGAAATTCTGCCAGTGCGGCCCGGTGAGGACCGCGACGCCGTGGCGGACCGCCTCGATCGGGTTCTGCCCGCCGCGCGCCACCAGCGAGCCGCCGATGAAGGCAATGGGCGTGAGCGCGTAAAGCGTGCCGAGCTCGCCGATGGTGTCGGCCACATAGATGTCGGTGCGCTCGGTCGGCAGCGCGCCGAGCGAGCGCTGCGCCACGGAAAGTCCGAGATCCTTGAGCCGCTCCGCAATCGCCGTGCCGCGCTCGGGGTGGCGCGGAGCGATGATCGTGCAGAAGCGATCGAACACGCGGGCAAGCTCGCGATGCGCCTCCGCGATGATCTCCTCCTCGCCCTCGTGCGTGCTGGCGGCGACGAAGCCCGGCCGGCCTGCCAGCGCCTCCGTCAGCCGTTCGAGCTCGCTCTCGTCGACGGGCGGCGGCGGGGCGTCGATCTTGAGGTTGCCGACCGGCTCGACGTTGCGCGCGCCGAGCGCGGAGAAGCCGGTGGCGAGGCGCTCGTTCTGTGCGAGCACCACGTCGAACCGATTGAAGAGGGGCTGCGCCATCGATTTGTTGCGCTGCCATCGGCGCCGGCTGCGGTGCGACAGACGCGCGTTGATCAGAGCCAACGGAACGTCGCGCGCCGCGGTCTCCAAGATCAGCGACGGCCAGATCTCCGATTCGGTAAAGACGGCCAGGTCGGGACGCCAGTGGTCGAGGAAGCTCGCAGCGTACTGTGGCGCATCGAGCGGCACGTATTGGTGCAGGCTGCGCGCCGGCAGGCGCCGCTCGGCAAGGCCCGCCGAGGTCACCGTTCCCGTGGTCAGCAGGATGTTGAGATCGGGGCGCGCGTGCCCGAGCGCCTCGATCACCGGGAGCACGGCGTTGGTCTCGCCGACGCTCGCCGCATGCACCCAGACGAGCACGCCCTCGGGCCGGCCGGCGCTCGGCTGCCCGAGCCGCTCAGGTCGCCGGCGCGGGTCCTCCTTGCCGTAGCGCTCGCGCAGCTTGAGGACGACGGGCGCGATGGGCCGCAGCAAGCTCATGCTCGCACGGTAGATCTTGAGGCGAAGGTCCGGCTCGGCGGGCGGGGCCTCCGGGTCGTCGAGCCGCCGCGGCGTGGCGCGCGAAAGGTCGGCGCCGGCAAGTCCATACGCCCGCATCGTCGCGAGGTTCAAGAATCGCTCCACCTCCGCGCGCGCCACCTCGAGGGCTGCCTCGTCGGCGTCGGCCGCGACGTGGATGGGCGGTCCGATGACGTAGGCGAGCTTGGAGAACGGCAGGTTGATGGTCATCCGGCTCCAGGTGTCGAGCGCCAGAAAGCGCGACGTGGCCGATGCGACGGGGATGATCGGCCGCCCGGAGAGGCGGGCGAGCGTGACGATGCCGATGCCGGCGCGCCGGGCGGGTCCCGGCGGCACATCGGCGGTCATCACGACGGAGGTGCCGTTCTTCAGGGCGCGCACGGCCTGGCGCAGCGCGTAGGCCCCGCCGCGGTCCTTGCGGCGCGCGCCGGCACCGGCGCCGCGGATGAGCTCGACGCCGAAATGCGCCATCGCCGCACCGATGAACTCGGCGTCGCCGTGGCGCGCCACCATGGCCGCGACCTTGGTGTCGGGCGAAGGCAGGAAGCCGGCGGTCATCATGAACTGGCCGTGCCAGACCGCCACGATCACGGGATGCTCCGCCCCGAGCCGCGCCAGCAGATCGTCGGGCTCGTAGACGGTGCGGGAGGTGCGCTCAACGAGGCGGATTAGGCTCGCGACGGAGCGGCCGGCGAGCCAGTTCAACGTGGATCTCGTACGGGGGGAACGTGCCATCCTCAAGGGTGCCTCGGCGCGAACCGCCTCCATCGCGAGCGGCCCTCAGCGAACCACTTGCAGCTGGTTCCTATAGCGAATATTTAGCGATGGCAAACTGGGACGATCGGGCACACACCGTGATACGGGGCGGCCGGGCCGGTCGGCTGCTTGCGCCCCCGGAACAATCGGATCTCAGTGGACCCATGGCCGGATTGGTGAAGCAGGCAAAGCGCTCCTGGCGGCGCGTGGCGCGGCGCTGCCGGGAGGCGATGGTCCGCCATTCGCCCGATTGGGTTCGCCGCAGCTTCGGGCCGCCGGCGACCTATCTCGACATGCTGCTGGTCGATCACGGCATCTTTCGCCTCTTCTACGCCAATTGCCATCGGATATCGGATCAAGCCTGGCGGTCGGCCCAGCCGGCACCCCACCACCTCCACCGGTTCGCCCGCGCCGGCATCCGCACCATCGTCAACTTGCGCGGCGAGCGCCAATGCGGAAGCTATTGGCTCGAGCAGAGGACGTGCGACCGCCTCGGTCTCAAGCTCGTCAACTTCCAGATGCGCTCGCGTGCCGCACCGACGTACGCGGAGCTGATGGGCGCCAAGCAATTGTTCGAGGAGGTCGAGTACCCGATGCTGATGCATTGCAAGTCGGGTGCCGATCGGGCCGGCATTATGAGCGTGCTTTACCGCTACCTGCACGAGGGCGTGCCCCTCGATGAGGCCAAGACGGAGCTGTCCTTGAAGTATGGCCACATCCGCCAGGCGGATACCGGCATCCTCGATTATTTCTTCGAGAAGTATATTGCCGACAATGCCGTCCGCCCGATGCCCTTCTTCGAGTGGGCCCGGACCGTGTACGATCCCGATGAATTAAAGCGCACCTTCCACGCCAAGGGCTGGGCCAATCGCCTGGTGGACGGTGTGCTGCAGCGGGAATAGCGCCGGCTACGAGGCCTACTATGGGGCCCGCTTACGAGGCCTGCGGCACGCCGGCGTCGGTCAGCGCCTGCGAGCGCACGAGGCGGGCATAGGCGCCGCCCTCGGCCAGCAGCGCGCGGTGGGTCCCCGTCTCGACGATCGTGCCTTCGTCCATCACGCAGATGAGGTCGGCGTTCTGCACCGTCGACAGCCGGTGCGCGATGACGAGCGTCGTGCGGTCCTTGGTGAACCTGGCCAGAGCGCTCTGCACGAGCCGCTCTGATTCGGTGTCGAGCGCGCTCGTCGCCTCGTCGAGCAGCAGGATGGGCGCGTCCTTGAGGATCGCACGGGCCAGCGCCAAGCGCTGACGCTGGCCGCCCGAGAGCCGCAAGCCCCGATCGCCGATCTGGGTGGCATAGCCCTTGGGCTGGGCCAAGATGAACTCGTGCGCGGCGGCGGCCTTGGCGGCGGCGAGGATCGCTGCTTCCGAGGCGCCGAGCCGCCCGAGCGCGATGTTGGCGCTGATCGTGTCGTCGAACAGCGTGACGTCCTGGGAGACGATCGAGACGGCGTTGCGCAGCGATGCGAGCGTGACGCCGCGTACGTCCTGCCCGTCGATGCTGATGCGGCCATCGACGACGTCGAAGAGCCGGGGCACGAGGTTCAAAATCGTCGATTTTCCCGCGCCCGAGCGTCCGACCAGGGCCACCGTCTTGGCGCCGGGCACGACGAGCGAGAAATTGGAGACGGCGGGAATGCCCTTCTGCTCGTCGTAGCTGAAGGCGACGGCCTCGAAGCGGATCGACCCCTTGTCGACGACGAGCGGCTTGGCGCCCGGAGAATCGACGATGCGCGGCTGCTCGTCGATAAGGCCATAGAAGCTTTCGGCGGCGGCCAGGCCCTCGTTGACGCGCCCGGAAAGATTGCCCAGCCCGCGGATGGGCTGTGCCGCCATCAAGAGCGCGGTGACGAATCCCATGAAATCGCCGACGGTGGAGATGCCGCTGGCGATGCGCCAATAGGCAAACGCAATGACGCCGGCGACGGCCAGGCCGCCGAGCGCTTCGAGCATGGGGTCGATGCGGGCGCGGTTCTTCACCGCCTTCATGCGCAATTTGAACACCTGCTCGAAGCTTTGATTGAGGCGCTCGCCGGCATAGCTCTCGAGCCGGAACGACTTGATGAGGCGGGCACTCGACAGCTTCTCGGTCAACAGCGAGGTCATGTCGCCAAGCTCGGCTTGCGTGCGCTTGGCGACGTTGCGAAGCCGCCGGCTGATCGCCGCCACGGGAATCGCCGCGATCGGGTAGACGCAGAGCACGATCAGCGACATGACCCAGTCGAGGTAGAACATCGAGGCCGCGAGCGCGACGATGGAAAGCGTGTCGCGCACCGCCGTGTTGAGCGCGGCCTGCGCCGCGGTCTGGATGAACGCGATGTCGTTGGTCAGTCTCGACACGAGACGGCCCGGCGTCTCGCGCGTCA
Source organism: uncultured Hyphomicrobium sp. (assembly GCA_964443205.1). Taxonomy (GTDB): domain Bacteria; phylum Pseudomonadota; class Alphaproteobacteria; order Rhizobiales; family Hyphomicrobiaceae; genus Hyphomicrobium_A. Next base: position 7,263 of record CAYUBZ010000084.1, read on the forward strand.
GCCGGGCGAGATCCGACCAGATCAGATGCGCAAAGCCGAGCTTCTGCATGTCGGTCGTCAGGCGCATGACGATGCGGTTGGTCTCCACCGTCTGCAGGTAGAGAAAGAGCGAGCGCAGCATCGTCACCCCGACGATGGCGCCCAGCACGTAAGGCACCGCCGCGGTCTGCTCCTGCATCAGCGTGTCGAACGAGAGCTTGATGATCATGGGATAGGCGCCCGTCGCGGCGGCGAGCAGGCCGGTCAGGGCTAAGGCGAGGCCGAGCTCGCGCCAGCGGGGCGCGATCCACTCGCTGCAGAATCTCTTTAAGAGCCCGCGCTGGTGCGCATCGAGGGAGAGTGCCCTCGGCAGGGGCTCGGCGGCATCATTGGGCTCAGGTGTCACGGTTGCGCCTTGGCGCCGGGTTCTGCGGGATCGTGCTCGGGATCCAGCAGACGGTGCATGTGAACGATGAAGTAGCGCACCATGGCGTTGTCGACGGTGCGGTGCGCCGCGGCTTTCCAGGCGGCATAGGCCTCGGCGTAGTTGGGATAGATGCCGACGATGTCGACGGCTTTGAGGTCGCGGAACTCCACGCTGTCGAGCGAGGTGAGCTCGCCACCGAAGACCAGGTGCAGCAATTGCTTCGACGGCTTCTTTTGGTGACTCATCTCGCTGGCGTCCTAAAATCTTGCGTTGCCTTGGTCGTTTCCTGCCGGAACGAGCCGGCTTGCGCAAGCCTGGAAGCATGGCAGTTGCACAGGCCCATGCGGTCGAAACAGGGCGCTGGGTGACGGCGAATTTACGCTATCTGTTAAACGGGCGGGAAGCCCGGTGTGGCATTCTGACGACATGCTGACGACGTGGCCGCAGCAGACGGCCGCTCTGAAGCCAACAGCGGGGCACTGCATATTCGGCTTGGATCCGGCATACCGGGCCCAAGCCGAACACGTTTCGGCCGCCTGTCAATTGAGCCCGGCCAGCCGCGACAAGGCCATGTCGGCCACCAGGCCGAGGAAGATCACGAGCCCGACGTCGCGATTGGAGCGGAAGCGCCGCAGGCAGTTCTGCGGGTCGGCGATGTCGAGCGTCATCACCTGCCAGGCCATCTGCAGCGAGGCCAGCACCACGGCCGCGAAGTAGATGAGATGGGTTCCCGCAAAGAGCCCGGCCAGCAGCCACAGCACCACGGCGCCGGCATAGAGCCCGCCGACCCAGGTCATCGTATGCTCGCCGAAGCGGATGGCGGTCGACTTGAGGCCGAGCATCAGGTCGTCCTCCT
>CAYUBZ010000085.1:0-8493 GCA_964443205.1 uncultured Hyphomicrobium sp.
CCGACCGCGTCATGTACCTGGAAGGCTCCGACCAGCACCGCGGCTGGTTCCAGCACTCGCTTCTGGAATCGTGCGGCACCCGCGCCCGCGCGCCCTACGACATCGTGCTGACCCACGGCTTCATCCTCGACGAGAAGGAAGAGGAGAAGATGTCGAAGTCGAAGGGCAACGCGCTGTCGCCGCAGGACGTGATGAAGTCCTCCGGCGCCGACATCCTGCGGCTGTGGGTGGCGTCGGCCGACTATACCGGCGACATCCGCTTCGGGCCGGGCATCGTGCAGCATGCGATGGAGGCCTACCGCAAGCTCAGGAACACGCTGCGCTGGATGCTGGGCGCGCTGGCGCACTTAGCGCCACAGGACCGGGTCAAGGTCAAGGACATGCGCGATCTGGAGCTCGAGCGCCTGATGCTGCATCGGCTGACCGAGCTCGATGAGGAGGTGCGCTCAGCCTATGCGACCTACGACTACCGCAAGGTCGTGGCGCTGCTCGCGCACTTCATGAACTCGGAATTGTCGGCCTTCTACTTCGATATCCGCAAGGACGCGCTCTACTGCGAGCCCTTTGGAAGCGCCAAGCGCCGCGCCGCGCTCACCGTCATCGACGAGATCTTCAACGCACTCGTCGCCTGGCTCGCGCCCATCCTGTCGTTCACCGCCGAGGAAGCCTGGCTCGCCCGCGATCCTTCGCGCGAGGGCTCTGTGCATCTGGAAGCGTTCCCGCAGATCGATCCGGCCTGGCGCAACGACGAGCTGGCGCACAAGTGGGAGCTGGTGCGCGACGTGCGCCGCGTCGTCACCGGCGCGCTGGAATTGGAGCGGGCGGCCAAGCGCATCGGCTCGAGCCTGGAGGCTTCACCCGAGGTCTACGTCGCCAACAAGGACATGCTGCGCGCGCTCGAAGGCGTCGACCTGGCCGAGGTGTCGATCACCAGCTCGGCCAAGCTCATCGCCAAGGCGCCGCCAGAGAATGCCTTTACGCTGCCCGACGTGCCGGGCGTGGGCGTCGTGCCCAAGCTGGCGCAAGGGAGAAAGTGCGCGCGTTCCTGGCGCATCCTGCCCGACGTCGGCGCCGATCCCGAGTTCCCCGACCTGTCTCCGCGCGATGCCGCGGCCGTGCGCGAGTTCGACCAGCGGGCGAAGGATCAGGCGCAATGAGCAGCCCCACTGCAGCGCGCGCGTGGGTGTGGGGTCCCTATTCGCGCCTCGGCCTGATCGTGGGCCTCGTTACGCTGGCGCTCGATCAGGTGCACAAGTGGTGGATGCTGGACGTCTTTGGAATCGCCGCCCGCGGCCGGGTCGCCGTCACCGGGTTCCTCGACCTCGTCTACGTCAAGAACATCGGGATCAGCTACTCCCTGCTCGACCAGGACAGCTACGAGGGCCAGCTGCTGCTGGCGGCCTTCGGCGTCGCAGCAACATTTGCGCTGTGGGTATGGCTGTCGCGAGGCGCCGGCAACCGGCTGATGGCCGTGAGCCTTGGCCTCATCATGGGTGGCGCGCTGGGCAATGCCGTCGACCGGGTGCGGCTTGGTGGGGTGGCCGACTTCTTCTCCCTGCACGCCTTCGGCTTTTACTGGTATGTGTTCAATATCGCCGACGTGGCGATTGTTGCCGGTGTCTTCGGGCTGCTGTATGACTCCCTTCTAGCGAGTCGCAAAGACGCCGCAAAGCCGTTGTAGCGCAGGGCATTAGACATTATCGCTGCGCCAACGCTTGACGCGGGCCAAGACGCGGCCACGGGGGAATGTATGTCGCCGAGAACCCGTTTCACAAAGGGCAGTTTGCTGGTGGCCACGCTGTGCCTCGCGCTGGGCGCGGCCGGCTGCTCCATGGATGATGTGCAGTTCAACGGCGGCATTTTCGACATGGTTGGCCTTTCCGACTCGTCCAAAGCGAAGTCGGGAGATCCCAAGCTCGCCGAGCGCGCGCCCCTCGTCGTGCCGCCGACGCTCGACAAGCTCCCGCCACCGGGCGAAGCCCCGGCGGAGGAAAAGCAAGAGGCGAAGCTTGACGCCATCAAGGATCCCGACGCCGTGAAGCAGGCCTCGCACGAGGAGCTCGAGCGCCAGCAGGCCGAGTACTGCAAGGTCAACTACGAGCAGGCGAAGCAGCGCGGCGACCAGACGACGGCCGACAACGCGGCGGGGCCGCTGGGGCCGTGCCGGCCGTCCGTGTTGACCGCGGTCAAGAAGTGGAACGCGGGCGACGACCAATAGACGCGTGACGCGTCGCGCATTTTCCCCGTGGTAAAGTCTATTTCCGGCGCCACTGCCGATGCTGCATCGCATAAGCATCGCTGATCTCACCGATAGGAAAAATTCAATTGCCCCTTATGGAGGGGCCACCTATATCGGCTGCGGGGAAGGAGGGGCTCTCTCTCTGTTCTCCGCTCAAGGAGGAAACATCATGAAAATCTGGAACAAGCCGCAAGTGCGTGAGCAGGAAGTCGGCCTCGAGGTTACGAGCTATTTGCCGGCCGAGATCGACATCATCTGACGCTGTCGTTCTTGCGACACCGCCATGCGGCGGCCGAGACCTCGGCCGCCGCGATGTTTTTGGGATCCCTTGGCGCGCTCAGCCGCTCTCGGGTCCTTCCAGGCGCATTGCCAGGCGGACGAGGTCGGCCAGGTTGCGCGCGCCGGTTTTTTCCATGACCCACGCCCGGTAGGTCTCGACCGTGCGCGGGCTGATGCCCAGCTCCTGGGCGATCTCCTTATTGGAATAGCCCTTGACGGCAAGGTCCATGACTTGGCGCTGCCGTGCCGACAGCTCGCCCACCCGGGCCGCGAACTCCTGCAGCGTTTCGTCGAGCACTTTCTTGCGCCGCGCCTCGTCCAGCGCGCTTTCGATGCTTTCGAGCAAGGTCTGATCGTCGAACGGCTTTTCGAGAAAGTCGTGCGCTCCCGCTTTCAGCGCGGCGACCGCCATGGCGATGTCGCCGTGGCCCGTGATCAGAATGAGCGGGATCCTCGACTGCTGCTCGGCCAGCAGGCGCTGCAGGTCGAGCCCGGAGAGCCCCGGCATCTTCACGTCGGAGACGACGCACGCTGGTTTCAGTCCGTCCGCCATGCCGCTCAAGAATTCTTCCGCGGAGCCGAAGCTCGATACCTGGAACTCGTGATTCTCCAAGAGCAACCCCACCGAGTCGCGCACCGCCTCGTCGTCATCGATCAGGCACACCTGGTCGCTCTCGATCATGATCTAAGCCTTTTCAGCCGTTCGCAGAGTGAAGCGGACAACGGCGCCGTTGCCGCCGCCGCCGATGGCAAGCCGCCCGCCATGCGCCTCGACGATGGATCGGCTGAGCGCCAAGCCGAGGCCGAGCCCGTCGGTTTTGGTCGACAAGGCCGGCCCGACCGGGGCGACCTTGAAGTCTTGGGCAAACCCGGGGCCGGTGTCGCGCACGCTGATCTCCACGAAGCCCGGCGACTGGCGTGCGGCCTCGATGGTGATGGTGCCTTGCGCCTGGCCGGCGCCCTCGATCGCCTCGATGGCGTTCCAAACCAAATTCAAGAGCACCTGCTCGACCTGAAGCAGATCGGCGAGGACGAGCGGCAGGTCCTTGGGGATGCGCGACTTGAGCTCCACCTTGCCGCGCTGCAGATTGGGCTCGAGCAGCTCGACCGTCTCGCGCACGATGCGCGCCACGCTCTGCGGCCCGATCTCTGAGCGCCCCAGCCGGATCAGGTCGCGCAGGCTCTTGATGATGGCGGCGGTCCGCTCGACCTGGGTGACGGCCTTGCCCGCGGCCTCGATCGCGGCGTCCTTGCTGCCGGCGCCGGTCTCCATGTAGCGCTTCACCAGCCGCGTATAGTTGGAGATCGCCGTCAGCGGCTGGTTGATCTCGTGGGCGATGGCGGTTGCGAACTCGCCCATGCTGCCCAGCCGCGAGATGCGGCTCACCGCCTCCTGGTTGAGCCAGAGCTGGCGCTCGGCGCGGCGGCGCTCGCTCACCACCACGCCGATCGCCAAGCCGGTCAAGGCCAGCACGAGCATGAGTGCTTGCAGAGAGGTCACGCTGGCGGCTTTCTCCTGTGTCAGCAGCAGCCCCACGACGACGCCGATCTGCGCCAGCACCAGCCCGAAGGTGGCGCCCTCGAGGCCTTTGCGCAAACCCATCCAAACGATGGGAACGAACAGCACGTAGAACAAGCGCAGGTGCGCGGTCCCCACGAAGCCGAAGACCATGAACAGCGCCAGGAGAATGGCGAGCGCCTGCAGCGCCGTCTCCAGCGAGGGCCGGGGCAGCTTGCCGGCGGCGGCGTGGATCAGGAGGAACGGCGTCACCACGGCGATGCCGATGAGGTCTCCGATCCAGTAGCGCAGCAGCGCCCATTGATAGTCGGAGGCGAGCAGGTTGCCCGAGGCAACCAGAAGCGTCACGTGGGCGACGGCGACGGCTCCGGTGGCCGCGATCGCCACGCCCATCAGCAAGACCATGTCGCGCACGGTGCCGAGCGAGGGGTTGAAGCGGGTCTTGGGGTGCAGCAGGACCGACAGCGCCACCGCATAGCCCCCTGCGCTGATCGAAGCGGCAACGATCTTGACCCACCACGGCAGCGCAAATCCGAAGACGAGCAGGTCGGCGAGCAGCGGCGCTACGAAGAGCAGCGGCAGAAAACGCGGCCCGAACAAGAGGATGAACGCCCAGGCCAGCCCCATGCTCGGGTTCCAGGGCGTAATGCCGACGTGCGCGTAGGGAAAGACCAGGCTCGCTCCGTCGAGCAGCAAGTAGCAAACGAGAAAAGACAGGCCCGCGATGAGCGTCGGCAAGCGCAGGGCACCTACAATGGAGGCCGGGGCCATGACGCTGTTGGCAACGTGCCTGTCCATTTCACTCCCGTAGCCCCGGTCGGCGGTGAGGCTACCCTGTATTTCTACGGGCAGCGCCCCCAAAGCCCCCGCAGCGCGCGCTATCGTCTCCCCGGTTGGCTCATATTAGAGCATATATCGGCGCCCCAGAGCACCTCAGAGCGCCCCGGCGGTATCGGGTGCGCCAGGGGCCCGCTTATTGGCCGCCCCCGCCTTTGCGCCCGGCGTCCTGCGCGTAGTTGCCCTCGACGCGCGCCATCCACCTCTCGAATGAGTGGCGCAGCACGTCGATGTCGAGGCTGATGCCCTCCAGGACCTCGGCGGGATGGTCCTCGCTGGCCTCCAGCTTGCGGGCAATGGCGGCGTGGCTGCTGACCATGTCATTCCAGTCCTTCTGCGCCTCGCCGGTGATCTGCTGGTGCGGGCCGGGCGATGCTCTTGCCGCGCGGATGCGCCGCTCGAGATCGTTGAGCTTGCGTTTGGTGTCGGCGACGATGGGGTTTTGGCTCATTGCGCTCTCCGGGCTCTCAAGGGTCCGAGCCCCACCCTAGAGCGCAGCACCGGAGGGATAGTCAAGGGCGGTGCGCGCCGGCCGATGCGGCGAAAGCGCATAAAATTGTCACGCCGCAGGCGCGCGTTCGACGCCAAGGTGGTGGACGGTCGCATCTGCGCCGCTTGATTGACGCAAACGTAAGGAATCCAAGGGTAGTGCAGACTTGCACCTCAATGTTGCTCAGTCACCCAATGGAGGACACTATGCGTCGATTCTTGTTGCTCGGTGCGGCCCTTGCGCTCGCGAGCCCGCTGATGCTGGGTGAAGCCTCGGCGGCCGGGCCGTCGATCCCGCAGATGAAGAGCGCGCTGACGGCCTCGGCCACGGGTGCGATCGTCGAGAAAGCTGGTTGGCGGCGCCATTGCCGCCGCTGGAATCGCAAGTGCCATTGGCGCTGGGGCTGGGGCTGGCGCTATCGCCGCTGCATGCGCCGCCACGACTGCTGATCCCGCCGTCATCGGGATGTCATATGTGGGGCGGTCTCCGGCATGGAGGCCGCCCCTCGCTTTTGCGGGCGACCCCGCCGCGGGGACGCTCCGGCGCCCAATCCCTAAGCCTGGCCCCCTAATCCCAGGTGGCTTCGACAAATTCTCGCCTCGGATGCGTGCGCTTCTTGCCCCCGCGGGGTAGCACCACTGCTGATTTTCGTAGAGCGCCATTGGCGCCGGAGGTGTGCCCGTGTTTAGCGTCGACTCCAAGACCGATCCCAAATCGTCCACGCCGGTCCCAGCCCGCGGCGGCGTATCCAGTTCCCCTTCGCCTCGCCCCGGCTCCTCGTCGTTCGAGCCGGTCTCGGCCACAACATCCTCGGCGTCCGGCACATCGGTGATCGGCAACGATCTCACGCTGCTTGGCGAGAAGATCACCATCATCTCTCAGAACAAGCTTCAGGTTGACGGCCACGTCCGCGGCAACGTCCACGGCAAGCAGGTGCTCATCACCGAGCATGGCTCGGTCGTGGGCATGGTCTGCGCCGAAAGTATCGAGGTGCGCGGCGCCGTTCGCGGTGCCATCCGCGCGGTGAGCGTCACGCTGCATGCATCTGCCCAAGTCGAAGGCGACATCATGAACCAGACGCTGGCGATCTCGGAAGGCGCCAACTTCGATGGACGCGTGCGCCGCTCCAACGACACGGCCGAGCTGATGCCGGTTCTCGATCCCGAGGCGATTGCGTCCGCCGAGTACAGCAGCGACGCGATGGTCTAAGCGATACCGCAAACGGACCCATCGATTGTAGCGGCGCGCGCCCTTTGACGGCAGCGCGTGGCGACCAGGAGAAAACACCATGGTTATGCTGATAGACGCGCTGGCGGCCGAGCGGGACAAGAGGCAGCAGTGTTCGAAGGAAGAGGCCGTAAAACGCCAGATGGGGCGGGAGGTGCTGCGCCGTCTCGGTGAGCGCCTGACCGCCGCGCCGTTGCAGGGATGGTACTTTCTGCAAAACGGCGAGGAGATCGCCGTGTTCCACAACAAGAATGGTGCCGGTACGCGGCAGCGGGTGGGATCGTGGATCCTCGATGAGGAGAACCGCTTGGCTTTCGGGCCCGAGAAGACGGAATGGATCACCACCGAGAGCTGGGCCCGTGTGATCGACAAGGCCGTCGTGCATACGGCGCAAGTGATCGTGGAGCATGAGTGCACGGACGCGCTTCGGGATCTCGCTGCGCACGGGTGATGCAGTCTTTGGGAGGTTGGCGCCTGGCTTCGGCCGGGAGGCTGGCGCGAGGGCCCCGACCTCACGCTCAGGGCCCCGCACCACGTTCATTCGTACTTTGAAAGCATGGCCCGCGCAAATGGCGCTAGCCCAATGCGACATGCCCCAGGAGACCGGCGACCGCTGCAATGACCAGCACCCCGACGAAGAACCACGTCAGGGCGTTGTCGCTGTAATGGGTCTCGATGGCTTGGCTTCTTCTGCGTGACATGGCGGCCCTCCTTCGCCTTTAGGTCCTCACGCTGATCTCTGCCTGTTTGCTGGTTCTCCCCTGACCCCAAACGCCGGCAGTCTCGCTGATTTGGTGGGGTGAAGGAAAGGGCTGAGATGCATGTTGGTCGCGGGGAAACGTGTTCGCTCTACAAGTGCAATGTCCCTGCCGGGACGAGGTGGCAATGAAACTCGAACGCTCTCTTGCGACGGCGAGCACGCAGGCCATTCGCCGCCCGCTTGCGTGCGTGCCAATCCATGCAACGGCTACTACTGAGAGATCTCTTGCAGGGAGGGGAGCGTAATCAAGAAGGAGCGCTTCTCCTCAACGTGCTGGGCCGAGCGCGGGCTCAAGGTGAGCTTCAGCGCGCAGTCCTCCTTGACGGCGGTCCGGACCACGCTGGTCGCGCCCGCCGGCTGCTCCGACCTCGCCAACGCCGGCAGGGGCGCGGCGGGCAGAGCGCGCTTGACCGTGGCGTATTTCATTGTGCAGCGCACGCTCAGATGGCTGCGAACCTTGCGCGGGTCGACGCCGGCGCGGCGCAGCTCGTCTTTGACACGTGCCACAAGTGCGCGAAGTCTGTCTTTGATCGCTGCCGGGGCGGCATCGAGGGCGGACAAAGTGTAAGCGGGTGCTTCTCGGCTTTCGGCGTCGCCCGTGCCCTCGCGGGGTCCCGACCGGGCATAACCGGCCAGCCATTCGGCGCGATAGAGCCTGGAAGCTTCGGCTTCATTGACCTGCACGGAGCGCGGGGTCAAGGACAGCTCGCCGGCACCGGCAGGCGCAACCGACGCCACCATCGCTACTGCGAAAAAAAGCGCTTTCAAATCCAGACCCCCCGCAACTTTCGCAACCAAAACCGGCCCCAACTCGGGACCGGTGCCGCCGAGCTAAGCATGTCCGCCGTGTGGCGAACAATCCGCCTGTCCAGCGTTTTGCACATTTAAGCGGGTTTATGCACCGGCGCGTCGGCGCGATAGCAGCCCGATGTCGGTCGATCGTCAGCACTGTGGGGGAAGGCCCAAGCGTTCTTGCCGCCGAACGTCGCAGCGATAGGATGCGGCGCTCACGAGCGGCTATCGCGGCGGCCCGACTCAATGCGCGTTACTTTTCATCCCTCAGCCCGTCATGCCCTCTTTGGGGCAATCATGCTTTTGTTGATGCTCGCGGTCGTCGAAGCCGGTGCGGCTGCGGCGTGCTG
>CAYUBZ010000086.1:0-8458 GCA_964443205.1 uncultured Hyphomicrobium sp.
TCACGCCGTCGGGGCGCGTGCTTCCATGCCACGCCGCCGAGTCGATCAAGGGGCTGGAGTTCGACACCGTGCGCGACAAGGCCCTTGGCGAGATCTGGCTCTACGGCTCCGCCTTCCAGAAGTATCGCGGAACCGACTGGATGAAGGAGCCCTGCCGCTCCTGTCCGCGCCGGGAGATCGACTACGGCGGCTGCCGCTGCCAGGCGTTTGCGCTCACCGGAGACGCCGCCAATACGGACCCGGCCTGCTCGCTCTCCCCGCTGCACGAGCAATGGGCGATGGTGGCCGAGACCGAGTCTCACGAGGCAACGCCGCCGGACTTCATCTACCGGCGTTTCGGCGGCGCATCCCCCAAGGCGGACGCCAAAAAGGCACCGGCTCCAACCGACGCTTAACCCAGCTCCATCGCTCTGAAGGCCCGTCATGGCGCCCCCGGCTCGGGGGGTGCGTCATTGTGTTCAGTTCAAGTTCACAAAAGTCTTGGCACTTTCTCTCCTGACATTACAAGATTGCATGTCCCCGTAACGACGTGTGATCGCAGGTACAAAAAAGGGAAGGAAACAGGATGCTCAGGTGGGTTGTCGCCGCTGGTGTCATGTTCGCGCTGCCGACGGTTGCGTTGGCGCAGGATGCGGACGCAGGAAAGAAGGTCTTCAACAAGTGCACGCCGTGCCATTCGATCGGGCCGGGCGCCAAGACCAAGGTCGGGCCCGAGCTGAACGGCCTGTTCGGCCGACCCGCCGGCAGTGTTGAAGGTTTCAAATATTCGGATGCCATGAAGAACTCCGGCATCACCTGGGACGAGGCCACCTTCAAGGAGTACATCACGGACCCCAAGAAGAAGGTGCCCGGCAACAAGATGGTCTTCCCCGGCGTCAAGGATGAGCTCGATCGCGACGACCTTGCCGCCTACGTCGGCTCGTTCAACGCCGACGGCAGCACGAAATAGCCGGCGCGGCCATCAAGAACTGAGGATCAAAAGCGCCGTGGGCTCTCGCTCCGCGGCGCTTTGCCTTGTGCCTCACGCGAGCGCGCGCACGCTTCCCAGATCGATCGCGGCGTAAAGGTCGCGAACGCTGGTGCCGCCGATGCTCTCGTCGGGCGCGATATCCATCAGCGGGGCGAGGACGAACGCGCGCTCGCCGATGTGCGGGTGGGGAAGCACGAGGTCGGGCTCCTGCAGGACCGTGTCGCGATAGATCAGCAGGTCGAGGTCGATGATCCGCGGCCCCCACTTCTCGGTCGGCACGCGCCCCATCCGCCCTTCGATCGCCTTGCACCGCGCCAGCAGCTCGTGGGCGGAAAGCTGGCTCGCAACGGCAATGCAGGCGTTGACGAACCAGTCCTGGTCGGTCTTGCCCCAAGGCTCCGTCGCAAAGTTGCGCGAGCGGCGCACAAGAAGGATGTCGCCTGCCTCCGTCAGCAGATCGATGGCGGTATCGATGTTGGCGGTCTTGTCGCCGAGATTCGACCCAAGTGCGATGATGCAGTCGAAGTCTGCCGCGCCGCGGATCTTACTTTTCGCAACCATGCTGATCCGCTCGCTCGCCATCCCGGCCTGCCGCGGGGCCGGCCCCTTCGGGGAACTGGGACGTCAATCGTACTTGATGTAAGCGAAGCGCATGTCGCCGGCCGGCGTGCCTTCGAGCCCGCGGCCTTCCTTGCCGGGCTGCCACTGCACGACCTCCTCGATCTTCTTGGCGAGCTCGAGGTCCTTCGCTGTGATCCCTTTGGCCGTGTGCGTCATAAGTCGCACCTCGACCCAGGCGTAGGACGCCGTGATATCAGGATGGTGCCAGGCCGCCTCCGCCAGATGGCCCACCGCGTTAATGACCATCAGGGTGCCTTTCCAGCTGCTCGTCTTGTATGTTCTCCTTATCCACCCGTCCTCCAGGCGCCATTTGGGAAGGTTTTGTTGCAGCCATGCGGTAACCTCGGCATCCGGCATGGGCTTTTCGCGCTCGGCCGCCATATTGTGGTCTCCTCGTCTTTTGTGGACACTCGCTCCCGTAGGTTGAACGTAATGCCTCTGGCCGGCGCAACGCAAACTGAGCATCCCTCCCAAGGCACACCAACCCCCAAGCGAGCACGGTCTCCGGCGGGCGCGGTGCGGGTCATTGCGCCTGCCCGCCTGCACTTGGGCTTCCTCGATCTCAACGGCGACTTGGGGCGCCACTTCGGCAGCATCGGGCTCGCCATCGACCGCCCGGCGACCGAACTCGTGCTCTCCCGCAGCCGGTCCTTCGAGGTGGACGGGCCCGATCGCCATCGCGCGTTGGAGACGCTGCGCCGCTTCGCCGAGACCTTCTCGCCGGGCGCCGCCTACCGGCTGAACATCCACACCGCCATCCCGCCCCATTCCGGGCTTGGCTCGGGCACCCAGCTCGCACTCGCGGTCGGGTCGGCGCTGATGGCGCTCGAGGGCTTCCAGCATGGCGCCAGCGAACTGGGCGAGCTGGTGAACCGCGGGGCGCGATCGGCGATCGGCATGGCAGCGTTCGAGACGGGCGGCTTCATCGTCGACGGCGGGCGCGGCGCAATCGAGCGGCCGCCGCCCATCCTCATGCGCACCGACTTCCCCGAGGCCTGGCGCGTCTTGCTCATCATCGACCCACACACCGCCGGCGTTCACGGCGACGCGGAGGCCAAGGCCTTCGCCGCCCTCCCGCCTCTGCCCAAGACGGCGGCAGCCCACGTCTGCCGCCTCGTTTTGATGCAGCTCGTCCCCGGGCTGATGGAGGCCGACATCGAGAGCTTCGGTGCGGCGCTGACGGAGATCCAGTCGATCGTGGGCAGCCATTTCGCTGCAGCGCAAGGCGGCAGCCCTTGGACCAGCCCCGCCGTCGGACGCATCGTCCAGAGGCTCAAGGAGGCCGGCGCGATCGGCACCGGCCAGAGCTCGTGGGGACCGACCGGGTTCGCTTTCAGCCCTTCAATCGAAAATGCCGATAACCTCTATGAATCTTTAATCGAAGCCGCTAGAGCCGAGGGTCTCGAGATCCTGATTGGCCGGGGCCGCAACAGGGGCGCCTCCGTCGAACGGATCGCGAGCACGCAATTCTGAAGATACGAATCTGAAGATACGAGGAAAAAAACAATGAGCGACGCCACTCCGATATTGCACATGTTCTCGCCGCAAAAGCACATGAGTCCCTTCGACGTGAACATGGCAGCGGATGCCGGTTACAAGGTGATCGTGCCCTACATCAACGTGGCCGTTGAGGAAGTGGCGGCGCTTACTCAGGACGCAATCTTCTCCCGCCCTCCCGATGACGGCGTGCGCACCGGCATCTTCATCGGCGGCAAGGACGCCCTGCTGGCCCTCGACATGATGGACGCCGCCCGCAAGGCGCTGGTGCCGCCCTTCGAGCTCTCCACCTTCGCCGACCCGGCGGGATCCTTCACCACCGCGGCGGCCATGGTCGCCTGCGTCGAGCGTGTGCTGCGCACGAAATTCAACCGCGGGTGGAAGGACACGCGCGTTGCCGTCTTCGGGGCAACGGGCGTCGTCGGCTTTGCTTCCTCGGTCATCGCCGCGCTGGAGGGCGCCAGGGTCAAGCTCGTCGCCCACCGCGGCATCGACCGCGTCTTCAAGTCGGCGGCCATCTCCAAGGAGCGCTTCGGCGTCGACCTCGAGCCGGCGCCCGGCGAGACGCCCGAGCAGAAGGCAGCCATCATCGCCGATGCGGAGGTGATCTTCGCGGCCGCAGCCGCCGGCGTACGCGTCATCAGCGCGGCCGACAAGGCGATTGCCAAGAACCTCTTGGTCGTCGCCGACGTGAATGCGGTGCCGCCACCGGGCGTGGACGGCATGGAGCTGTTCATGGACGGCGCGCCGCTGCCCGGCTGCAACGCGCTCGGCGTTGGGCCGCTTGCCATCGGCGACGTCAAGTACAAGACGGAGTCGGGCCTCTTCAAGCGGATGATCGCCTCGCCCAAGGCCATCCATCTCGACTTCCGCCATGCCTTCGAACTGGCGCGGACCTTCACCACTTGACGCAACAGACCGTCCTCATCGCCGCGCTGTCGGGGCGCGCGCTCGCAGCGTCCGCCCGGCGCGCCGGCTTCACGCCGTTGGTGGTGGACGCGTTCGGCGATTGCGACACGCGCGAGAAGGCGGGCGACTTTCGCTGTCTTCCCGAGGCCACCCGCACCGGGTTCCGGGCCGGGCCGTTGTTTGCAGCGCTCGATGCCCTGACGCGCGCCGCCGCGTCCCCGCCCATCGGCCTGGTGCTGGGTTCAGGCTTCGAGGATGTGCCCAAGCTGGTCGCGGGCCTGGCACGGCGCGTCAAGCTCATCGGCAACGATGCCGAGCAGATCGCGCGCGCCAAGGACCCGGGGTCTTTTTTTGCGCTGCTCGATGCGCTCGACATCGCGCACCCCGAGACGCGCCTCGATCCACCGCCCGATCCGCAAGGCTGGCTGTCCAAGCGCATCGGCGGCAGCGGCGGGGCGCATGTCGTTCCTTGTGCTGCGGCGCGGTCGCGGCGCAAACGCTACTTCCAACGCTGCATCGCCGGAGAGCCGGTCTCCGTGCTTGCGGTCGCCGACCGGCGCGGCGTTCGCGGCACATTGTTCAGCCGTCAGTGGAGCGCCGGCGTCGCGCCGCGGATCTACCGTTACGGCGGCGCGGCGGGCCCGATCCGCCTCGCGCCGGCGATCGCGACGCGCATGATCGCCGCCGTCGAGGCCGTCTGCGGCGCGCTTAACCTTGTCGGGCTGCTCTCCTTCGACTTCGTGCTCGCAGGCGGCACACCCTACCTTTTGGAGGTGAACCCGCGCCCCAGCGCCACTCTCGACATTTTCGACGATGCGGCAGGGGGCCTGTTTCGGGCCCACCTCGCGGCCTGCCTCGGCGGAGACATCGCGCTGCCCGCGCCGCAGGGCGCCCGTGCGGCAGCCATTCTCTATGCCGATCAGGGCGCTCTCACGCTCGGCGATCCGGCGTGGCCGGCATGGACAGCCGACCGGCCCTCGCCGGGGACCCGCATCCCGCGGCACCGGCCCATCGCCACTGTGTTAACGGACGGAGAATCCGCCACAAAGTCCGAGCAGAATAGCCGCTGGCGCTTGGAAGAATTGGCTCTCATGCTATATGGACGAGCGCCAGACGCGGAGCGAGACAATGCAGAAACATATCGGCCCCGGCCCGAGCGTGTCGGCGCGAGCGGCCAAGCTCGTTGATGCCCTCGTCGCAGATGCGACAGCATTGCGCTGCATCGTCAGTAACGGCGAGGCGGGCGAGCGCCTTATCGACCTTGGCGCCGCCGCCACTGGAGGCTTGGAAGCCGGCCGCCGCCTCGCCGAGATCTGCATGGGCGGGCTGGGCGTTGCAGCCTTCACGATGAACTCGGGCGTCGCCGGCTGGCCGCTCGGCATCACCGTCCACTCCTCCAATCCGGTCATTGCGTGCCTGGGCAGCCAGTACGGCGGCTGGACCATGAGCGACGAGGAGACGGGTTTCTTTGCGCTCGGATCGGGACCAGCCCGTGCCTTGTCGCGCAAGGAGGAGCTGTTCAAGGAGCTCGGCTACGTCGATCACCACAATGCGGCCGCGCTCGTCATCGAGGGCGACAAGCCCCCGCCGCCAGCGCTGGTCAGGCGGGTGGCCGCAGACTGCGGTGTCGCCCCACCTGACCTCACCATTCTCTTTGCCCCCACGGGAAGTCTCGCCGGTTCGGTGCAAGTCATCGCGCGCGTGCTCGAGGTGGCGCTGCACAAGGCCCACGAGCTGCACTTCCCGCTGGAGAACATCGAGGACGGCGTCGGCACCGCGCCCATCTCGCCGCCGGTCCCCGATTTCGTGCAGGCCATGGGCCGCACCAACGACGCCATCATCTACGGCGGACGCGTGCAGCTTTACGTACGCGGGCCCGACGAGGCGGCCAAGATGCTCGCCGATGCGCTGCCGAGCCGCGGCAGCACCTCTTATGGCAAGCCGTTCGCCGAAACTTTCGCCGAGGTCAACGGCGACTTCTACAAGATCGATCCCATGTTGTTCAGTCCCGCCGAGGTCACCGTGTCCAATCTCGACACCGGCGCATCGTTCCACGCTGGCGAACTTGCTCCTCAGATCGTCGACGCAAGCTTCCGCTGAGGCCTCAACGGGCGGCGGACCGCGCATTGCGCTCTTCCTCGAGGAGGAGGCGGGCGACTGGCATGTGCGCCGCCTCGCCGCGGCCATGCGCGCCCGCGGCGCCTCGGTGGTCGTGACCTCGCTGCCCCGCTGCGCCTTCGATACGCAATTGCCGAGCGGCATCGACATCCCAGGATTCGATGGCACGCTGCCGGACGCCGTGTTCGTGCGCTCGATCTCGGCCGGCACGCTGGAACAGATCACCTTCCGGCTGGGGCTTTTGCACGCTTTGCGCACAAGCGGCGTGCGCGTGTGGAACGACGCGCGGGCGATCGAGCGCTGCGTCGACAAGTCGATGACGACGTTTCTGCTGCACAAGGCCGGCATCGCGACGCCTAGAACACGCACCGTCGAGGGTGACGGGCCCGCCGCCGACTACGTCCGCGAGGCCGGCCTGCCGCTGATCTTCAAGCCGCTGTTCGGCTCACAGGGCAAAGGCCTTCTGCGCATCGACTCATGCGCCGATCTGCCAGCGGCCGAGGCCGCCGATAGCATCTATCACCTGCAGGACTACGTGCCGCCGTCCGGTGAGATGTTCGAGGATTGGCGCGTCATCGTCTCCCGTGCCCGCGTCATCGCCGCGATGGGCCGCAAGGGCGGCAGCTGGATCACCAACGTGCACCAAGGCGGCGCACCCGTCCCCTACAAGCCCACGCCCGAGATGGCCCAGCTTGCCTCCGCCGCGCTCGCCGCCGTCGATGCCGATTACGCCGGCGTCGATCTCATCCGTGCGCCCGACGGCCGGCTCCTGGTGCTCGAGGTCAACTCCAACCCCTCGTGGCGCGGCCTGCAAAGCGTCTCCGAGATCGACATCGCCGACGCCGTGGTCGAGGATTTCCTTCTCGCCGTCAGCCAGCACCAAGGCTTGCGGCAATGCCCGGCCTGAGCGAGGACGAGACAGCTGAGGCGTTCCTCGCCGCAGCCCGCGCCGAGCTCGCCGCGTTGAAGCCGGGCAACGTGCACGTCCACGCCGGCGGTCACGGCATGGAGTTAGCGCAGTTCGAGGCGAGCGCTGTTGCCGCGGCGCCCTGGATCGCGGCGTCGCGCCTGAAGCCGGGCGTGCGCATCCTGCGTGCCGTGGAGGCGGCGCTGGCGGCGGCGGGCTGCAACACGAACCTCGGCATTCTCCTGCTGTCGGGGCCGCTCGCGGCGGCGGCGCAATCAGATGCAGCGGGCGGGCTGCGCGCGCGCGTCAAACGGATCCTGGCGGCGCTCGACGACGAGGACGCCGCAGCCGTCTTCGAGGCCATTCGGCTCGCCAACCCCGGCGGCCTCGGCGCCGCGCCCGACCAGGACGTCGCCGAGCGCCCGACCGTGGGCTTGCGTCAAGCGATGGCGATGGCCGCCGACCGCGACCGCATCGCGCGAGCCTACGTCACCGATTTCGAGGAGATCTTCGCGTTCGGGCTGCCCACGCTGGAGAGGATCCGCCGGCAAACGGCGGATGCAGCGCTCGCGGTGACGACTTTGCACATGGCCTACCTTGCCCAGTACCCGGACAGTCACATTGCCCGTAAATTCGGCACCGCAGCAGCCGGCGCGGTGTGGGCACAGGCGCGCCAGCACCGGACGCTCTGGGACCCCGTTGCGGGCCCCGATACGTTTGAGGCCCTGCTTGCCCTCGACGCGGAGCTGAAAAGGCGCCAGCTCAACCCTGGGACAACGGCCGACCTCGTTGTAGGCACCCTCTTCGCAGCGGCGATTTGCACCCGATTGGGGGTGACAGCCCTACCGTAACCCCTTGTCGAAAGAGGGTACCTGGCGTTAATTAGGGGCGGTGCAAAGGGCGCCGCTATCCGGCCAACCGGTTCGGGGACGAGTTGTCGCCGATCGCAGATAACAGGGATAGCTAAGAGATTGGGCAAGAACCGGCATGCGCCCGGCTACGGCGGGGTGGCGTTGGTGCTCGTGGTATTTTTAGCTATGGGAGGAACCCCGCAATGGCCAAGATTAACAAGGTGATGGTTGGCGAGTCGCTCGTCGGCGACGGCAACGAAGTGGCGCACATCGACCTCATCATGGGTCCGCGCGGCAGCGCCGCCGAGACGGCATTCTGCAATGCTCTGACGAACAACAAGGACGGCTTCACGACGCTGCTCGCCGTCATCGCTCCCAACCTTCAGTGCAAGCCCAACACGATCCTTTACAACAAGGTCACCATCAAGGACGCCCGCCAGGCCGTGCAGATGTTCGGACCTGCTCAGTACGCGGTCGCCAAAGCCGTTCAGGACTCGGTTGCCGAGGGCGTCATCCCGGCCTCGGAAGCCGACGACATGTACATCTGCGTTGGCGTGTTCATCCACTGGGAAGCCGCCGACGACG
>CAYUBZ010000087.1:0-8278 GCA_964443205.1 uncultured Hyphomicrobium sp.
TGAACACGCGCATGGTCGTGACGACCAAGTGGTGGTTCGGCGGCGGCGCCGATCTGACGCCGGTGCTGCAGCGCCGGCGCCGCCAAGACGACGCCGATACGCTGGCGTTCCATGCGGCCATGCACGGTGCCTGCGAGCCGCATGCAATCGCCGACTACGCGCACTTCAAGAAATGGTGCGACGAGTACTTCTACCTGCCGCACCGCAAGGAGATGCGCGGCGTCGGCGGCATCTTCTACGACTACCTGGAGCCGCCGGAGACGGCGGGCGGGTGGGACGCGGCGTTCGCCTTCAGCCAGGACGTGGGGCGCGCGTTTGCCCGCGTCTATCCCATGCTGGTGCGGGGCAACTATGGAACCGCGTGGACGGATGCTGACCGCGAGGAGCAGCTCGTGCGCCGCGGCCGCTACGTCGAGTTCAACCTGCTCTACGACCGGGGCACCGTGTTCGGGCTCAAGACCGGCGGCAACGTCGAGTCGATCCTGTCCTCGATGCCGCCCGTCGTTAAGTGGCCGTGAACGCGGGGATCGGCCGCGACGCGGGTCCTCACTGCCAAGGAAGCTTTGCCTCGCGCACGTCGTCGAAGGCTTGCGCGAACTCGACGGCGCCGGGCTTCTTGGAGCTGTTGTCCATGCGCCGGGTGAAATCGGCCAGCAGCTCGGCGGAGGTCTTCCCCATTACCATCTTGTTGACGTAGTAGGCGCGCCGCGAAAAGAAGTTGGTGGTCGGTGCCGTCAGGCCCACCGGATCCATCATCTCAAGACCCGTTGCCGGTCCGGACAGGTTCATGAGCTCGATCTCCTCGCCCGAAAGGTTGGTGACTCCCTTGCGCGCGGCGAAGTCCTTGAGGCCCCTGAGCTTCACCGACTGCAGCCAGGGTCCGATGTCGCCGTCCAGATTGATCGCATGCATGCCGTAGCCGCGCGGGGTCTTGGCAAAGTCGACGTGACGGTACCAGTCGTTGGGCACCGAATGGGCCGCATGCAGCATGCGCTGGAGCGCGGCAATTTTGCTCTTGAGCTCGCGCGCACGGGCCGGATCGCGGCTCGCGGCGGCCATCTTCTTGAGACGCGAGATGAACGTCTTGCCGTGCGTCACCAACTCGCCGATCGTATTGGCGTGCAGCAGCTGGGCGTAGCCGAGCGCCGAGGAGAGGGCCCGGCCCCCCTTGGTGAGGGGTTGCATGTCGGCGGTGCCGTTGCCGCCCGTCTCCAGCGCGTAGACGCGCACGACCTGCTCCTTGGTGAGCCCGAGCGCCAGCGCCTCCTCGGCGTAGCGCCGCTTGAACTCGCGCTCGGAGATGCGCGTCGGCTCGAAGCCGTAATACTTCTTGGCGGCCGCCAGAAAGTCGTCGATGCGGGGCTCAGAGCGCCTGGCGCTTTTCGGCTTGGCCCTCTCCTTGGCGGCGAGATAGCGCGAATAGCGCCGTTTGAGATTGGGGCTCAGCTGCGGGCCCTTGTACTCGGGCGGAAAGCTCCAGACATAGTCCTCCTTCTGATAGAGCTTGCCGCTGGACCTTTTGGGACGACGCCCCTTGCGCTTACTCTCGACGGCCCCCCAGTAGGCGTCGAGGCGGCGCTCGAAGCGCGTCTGCGCGGCCTTCCACGTCGTGAACTGCTGCTGCTGCGCAGGCCCGAGCGACGCAAGAAAATCGTTCTCCGACGCCGCCGCGCCCGTATGCACCGGCAGGGCGAGCGCCAGACCGAAAAAAATGGTGGAAAGCAGCCGTGACAAAGGGAAGGTCAGCAAACGGGCCTCCTGGCAGCCCTATCTAGCGAATCTCGTAAGGCTCGCGCGGGAGTTTGACGGTATCGTGATCGGCCCCGGCCACGGCATGTACTGGGCGTGCACTGGCCCTCATCGCTTGATCCTTAGCACGAACGACGGTGGTATGGTCAGACCATGCAGGATGCGAGCGCAACAGCCGCTTCGCCTTTCTCGGAGGCCGGTTTCCGGGTGCTTGCCGGGCGGGCGCTTCACAAGACGCCACCGGTCGGCACGCCAAGTGCCGAATCAGGCGCACCGCACGGCCCCAGCGATTTCGATCTCAACCCGGACCTTTTTCCCGAACTGGCAACCCGCCCGCGGCCGGCCGCGGTTCTGGTGCCGATTGTCGTGCGCGCGAGCCTCACCGTGTTGCTCACCCAACGCACCGACAGCCTGCCCCGTCACGCCGGCCAGATTGCATTTCCCGGCGGGAAGATGGAGGCGCAGGACCATGACCCGATCGCCACCGCCCTGCGGGAAACGCAGGAGGAGATCGGCCTCGATCCCCGTTTTGTCGAGCCGCTGGGCTATCTCGACACCTATCGCACGGGAACGGGCTACTGCATCTTTCCCGTGGTGGCGCTTGTCCGCCAGGGTTTCGCGCTTGCCCTCGACGCCGGCGAGGTCGCCGACACCTTCGAGGTCCCCCTGGCCTTTCTCATGGACGAAGAGAACCATGCGACCCACACGCGCCCCTGGCGCGGGGCCGAGCGGCGTTTCTACGCCATGCCCTTCGAACAAAGGTACATTTGGGGCGCGACGGCTGGTATCATGAAAAATATGCACCAGAGGCTCTTCACCGCATGATCCGCATTGTTGCCGAGAACATCCTGATCTTCCTGCTGCCGACGATCATCTACGTCGCCTACGTCTACATGACGCGCGAGGAGAAGCCCGGTGCCACCCGCGTGCTCGACGATGCGCCGCTGATCTGGCTGTTCATAACCGGCGCCATCCTCGTCCTGGTGACACTGCTGACGTTCGGGTCGATGTCGGGGGGCAAGCCGGGACAGATCTATACCCCGCCCGCCTTCAAGAACGGGCATATCGAGCCCGGCCATATCGATTAGCCGCGGGGAGCACGATGGCGCGCGCGACCGATGGTGGCCGGCTCCCTGATTTGGCGGGCGCGGAATGGCTCGTCCGCCCTGCGACGCGGGCGGTTTTTGCGGCGCTGACCTCGCAAGGCGCCGAGGCCCGCGCGGTGGGCGGCGCGGTGCGCAACGCGCTGATGGGCACGCCCGTCAAGGACGTCGACATCGCCACCACGGCGCTGCCGCCCGACGTGATGCGCCTTGCCGCGCAAGCCGGGCTGCATGCGGTGCCAACGGGCGTCGAGCACGGCACCGTCACCGTGGTGGCGGAGCACGTGCCCTTCGAGGTGACGACCTTGCGCAAGGATATCGAGACGTTCGGCCGCCACGCGCGGGTCACGTTTACGACCGACTGGACGGAGGACGCGCGGCGCCGGGACTTCACCATGAACGCGCTCTATTGCGGAGCCGAAGGCACGGTCCACGATCCGCTGGGCGGCTACCCCGACCTCAAGGCGCGGCGCGTGCGTTTCATCGGGGACGCACGCGAGCGCATCCGCGAGGACTATTTGCGCATCTTGCGCTTCTTCCGCTTCCTCGCCGAGTATGGGAACGCCGCAGCGCCCGACCCCGAAGGCCTTGCCGCCGCGATCGCCGAAACGCCGGGGCTCGCCGGCCTCTCGGGCGAGCGCATCCGCGCCGAGCTGTTGGCTCTATTGGCAGCGTCCGGCGCGGTCGAGGCCGTGCGCGCGATGAGCCAGGCGGGGCTTGTCGCCCCATTGCTGGGTTGGCCCGGCGACGTGGAGCAACTCGCACGGCTCAAGGGCATCGAGGACGCGCTCGGGCGTGATGCCGATCCCGTGCTGCGGCTTGCCGCCCTCGGGCTCGGTGACCCGGGCGGCCCTGCCGCCCTGCAAAAGCGGCTGCGCCTGTCGGCGGCGGAGACGGCCCGGCTCGCACAGGCGGGCGCCGGCGATCCCGCCTTCGATCCTGAGACGAGCGAGCGCATGGCCCAAGCCTTTCTCTACCGCCAGGGAGCCCAGGCCTTCATCGATGGCGCGCTTGTCGCGTGGGCCCGCTCCGGCGATGCCCCGGCGTCCCAGCCCCGGGCCCGGCGCCTCAGCCTGCCTGAGCGGTGGCGGGCGCCGGCGTGCCCGGTGCGCGGCGCCGACGTGCTGGCGCTCGGCGTGGCGCCCGGGGCCGAGGTCGGGCGGGTGCTTGCCGCTTTTGAGGATTGGTGGATCGCCCAAGGGTTTCCCACCGACGCCAAGCAGGTGGCGGACAAGCTCAGCGAGCTTGCCCGCGCCTAAACGTGCGGCGCATGGCCGGGCTTAGGGCGAGAACAGGCCGGTGATCGCATCGGAAAGCGTCGGCGGCCCCTGATACTGCTTCTTGCGCGCCTGCCTGCGCTGTTGCAGAGGGGGCGCGTCCTCACTGGATGCGATCTCGTCGGCGGCGTAGGCCGGCGGCGACTCGAAGCGCACGTTCTTGCCCGTGAGAGCCGCCGCGGTGCGCCCGTCGAGGCCGTAGAAATCGCCAAAGGTGTGAAGCTTGCCGTCGTCGTCGACGCGCATAGTGAAGTAGGTCACGTGCACAGGGATATGCTTATCCAGCGCCACCTGGGTGCTGTAGCCGTTGAACATGGCGCGCACCTTCTCGCGTGACCATCCCTTGTCCTCGCCGAGCAACACCTCTGCCAAGCGGCGCGGCTCCTCGACGCGCATACAGCCGTGGCTCAAGGCGCGGAACGACTTCACGAAGAGGTTTCGCTCCGGCGTGTCGTGCATGTAGACGTCGTGCTTATTGGGGAACATGAACTTGACGTCGCCCAGCACGTTCTTCGGTCCCGGCGGCTGCTGGAAGCTGTAGGCGCCGATGTTGACGCTGTTCCAGTCCACCTGGTTGGGATCGACCGGGCGACCGTTGTAGTAGGCTTGCAGCTGATACGCATCGAGCACAGCCTGGCTCGAATATCCGCCGCCGAAGATGCCGAAGAAGCCGGCACCCGAGCTCTTGCGCAACAGCGGCAAGAGCTCCTTCCTCTTGATGCCCTCGGGCACACCCCAGCTCGGATGGAAGACGATCGTCTTCATGTCGGCGGAGAAGATCGGCGTCGGCCAGGACGGCTGCCCGACGATGATCTTGTCGGTGTGGATGACCCGGCCGTCCTTGACGATGCGCGTGAGGAACTCCGGCACGTTGTCCCAAACATACAGCTCGCCCATATCTTCGGGCAGCCAGCGCCAGCGCTCCATATTGATGAGAATGCGCTCGATCTTGGAATCGGCAGTGACCGCCACGGGTTTTGGCTGGCCATTGAGGACGGCACGCGTGTTGTTGCCGACGATGGCGTCGGGGCGCAGCCCCTTCGAGCGCTGAAACTCGCGCACGGCCGCCTGCAACTTGCCGTCGTAGACGGTCTCCTTGGCCGCGTCCTCAGCCGGTACCTTCAGCCGTTGGCGCAGCAGGGCCACCTGCGGATCTTCCATGCCGCCTCTGAGGAGCCGCCCGGGAGGAAGCTTGACGCTGAGGGCCGGATCCTCCTGCGGCTCGTCCTCCTCCTGTTTGGCAGACGGATTGCGCAGCTTCAGGAGCAGTTGGCGCAGCCGCTCGAACTGCTCGTGCTTGGGGTGAAGGGAGCGCAGATAGGCATCGGGCGCGTCGGCCGCCGCGATCTCGGTCAGCACCGCCTTGGGCGCGCGCAAGGTCGGCGAGACATCCATGAGCTGGGAGATGTTCGCCGGATTAATGCGGCCGCCGCGGGCATAGCGAGCATACTTCAGGATCGCCTGCGCGAGCGTGATCTCCGCGTCGGCGGCAGCGTCGGCGGAGAGGTTTCCGCCCGCAAGATGCGGCAGCTCAAAATCCGCAGCCGGCAGGCCCCAGTCGTCGGCCTTGCCGATCTCCGCGACCACGGCCTTGCCTTTGTCGGTGAGCCCGCTCGTCGAGACCCAAACGGCCGGACCGTTCAGCTCGTCGTAGAATGCGACGAGCCCCGCAGCGTCGTCCTCGTTGAGGCCCCGGACCTCGGTCAGCTTCTGGCGAATGTCGGCGACGATGGTATCGGCAGGCGGCAATACCGGATCGGCCACGCCCGTGGAGGAAGCGGGCGCTGCTGCGTCGGGAAGCGCGGCGGTGGTGCGCGGCGCCGGCGTGCCCGGCTCGGGCACGACCTTTGCCGTGTCGGCCTTTGTCGCGTCGGCCTTTGCCGTGTCCGCGGAGCCCTTCGTGGAGTCCGTATCGGCCTTTGTAGTATCGGGCGCCGGTGTAACAGATTTCGACGCCTCGGCTTTGGCGTCCGGCGACTTCGCAGGCGAGGCCGCGTCCTTATCCGCGCTCTTAGCCGTCGCGCTGTCTGTGGGCTTCGACGCCTCGGCTTTGGCGGCCGGCGTCTTGTCGGTCGAGGCCGCGTCCTTGCCGGCGCCCTTTTGTGTGTCGGCGTCCGTAGACTTCGACGCCGCCGCTTTGGAGTCCTGTTTCTGCTCTACGGCGGTCGTCGTCCCCGTCTTCTCGGCGGGAGGCGTCTCTTCGGCGCGCGCTGCGACCGAGCCGAGCAGCAGCAGCGCTGCGGCCGCCGGTGCAAATCCAGCCCGCGTCAAAGCAGCCATAGTTTTGGTCATCCCTCGGTCTCCAAAAGCACCTGTGAAGCTAGATGGAGAAAATGGCCGCGACTAGGCCATAAGACGCATCTCGAGCGCTTGCATTGGGCAAACTTAGCACGCACCCGTCAAGTCCGGGGCATTGCCCTGGGGCTCGCGAGCCACACTTGAAAACGAATACGCCAAGATTCGCGAAAAAGCCCCGGCCTTGGCCGGGGCTTTTCCTGTCATCCACAATAAGCGGACCTTAGAAGTCCATGCCGCCCATGCCGCCGCCCGGCATCGGGGGATGGGCGTGCTCCTTCTTGGGCAGCTCCGCCACCATGGCCTCGGTGGTGATCAGCAAGCCGGCCACGGAGGCGGCGTCCTGCAGCGCGCAGCGCACGACCTTGGCCGGGTCGATGACGCCCTCGGCGACGAGATCGCCGTAGGCGTGCGTTTGCGCGTTGTAGCCGTGGTTGTACTTGGCGTTTTCCAGGATCTTGCCGACGATCACCGAGCCGTCCTCGCCGGCGTTGGTGAAGATCTGCCGCGCCGGGGCCTGCAGCGCCTTTTTGACGATGTTGATCCCGACCTTCTGATCCTCGTTGTCAGCGCTGAGGCTGTCGAGCGCCTTGATGGCCCGCAGCAGGGCCACGCCGCCGCCAGGAACGATACCCTCCTCGACGGCTGCGCGCGTGGCGTGCAGCGCGTCGTCGACGCGGTCCTTGCGCTCCTTGACCTCGACCTCGGTCGCGCCGCCGACCTTGAGCACGGCAACACCGCCGGCGAGCTTGGCCAAGCGCTCCTGCAGCTTCTCGCGGTCGTAGTCGGAGGTCGTCTCCTCGATCTGCGCCCGGATCTGCTTGACGCGGCCCTCGATGTCGGCCTTGGCGCCGGCACCGTCCACGATCGTGGTGTTCTCCTTGTCGATCGTGACCTTCTTGGCCTGGCCCAGCATCTGCAGCGTCACGGTCTCGAGCTTGATGCCGAGGTCCTCGCTGATGACCGTGCCGCCGGTCAGCACCGCGATGTCCTCCAGCATGGCCTTGCGGCGATCGCCGAAGCCCGGCGCCTTGACGGCCGCGACCTTCAAGCCGCCGCGCAGCTTGTTGACGACCAGCGTCGCCAAAGCCTCGCCCTCGACGTCCTCGGCAATGATGAGCAGCGGCTTGCCCGCCTGCACCACGGCTTCCAGAACCGGAAGCATCGCCTGCAGACCGGAAAGCTTCTTCTCGTGGATGAGGATGTAAGGGCTCTCCAGCTCGGCAATCATCTTGTCGGCGTTGGTGATGAAGTAGGGGGAGAGATAGCCGCGATCGAACTGCATGCCTTCGACGACGTCGAGCTCGGTCTCGAGGCTCTTGGACTCCTCCACCGTGATGACGCCCTCGTTGCCGACCCTTTTCATCGCCTCGGCGATCTTGGCGCCGATCTCGACGTCGCCATTGGCTGAGATGGTGCCGACCTGGGCGATCTCGTCGTTCGACTTGATCTTCTGGGCCTTGCCTTTCAGCTCATCGACGATCGCCGCGACGGCGAGATCGATGCCGCGCTTCAGGTCCATGGGATTGGCGCCCGCCGCAACCGACTTGGCCCCTTCCTTGACGATGGCCTGCGCCAGCACGGTCGCCGTCGTGGTGCCGTCGCCGGCCACGTCGGAGGTCTTGGAGGCGACCTCGCGCACCATCTGGGCGCCCATGTTCTCGAACTTGTCCTCGAGCTCGATCTCCTTGGCGACCGTCACACCGTCCTTCGTCACCCGCGGGGCGCCGAACGACTTCTCGAGCACGACGTTGCGACCCTTGGGGCCCAGCGTCACCTTGACGGCGTTGGCGAGTATGTCGACGCCGCGCAGCATCTTCTCGCGCGCGTCCTGGCCGAATTTGACGTCCTTGG